>NZ_SISL01000460.1:0-4612 GCF_004307965.1 Verrucosispora sp. SN26_14.1
GCGGTTCGTGCGCCGCCACGCCGGCGCCGGCCAGGCCGTCGAGCCGGGCGGCGACCCGCTGGGTCGGGCGCAGGCCCTGGTCCGAGCGGAACCGGCGGACCTCGGTGACCACCCGTTGCAGGGTGGCGACCTCCGCCTCGGCGGCGTCGTCGACGAGCGCCCGGTCGGCAGCCGGCCAGGCCGCGGTGAGCAGCGTCTCGCCGCCGGTCAGCGCGGTCCACAACTCCTCGGTGACGAACGGGATCACCGGGTGCAGCAGCCGCAGGAGGTGGTCCAGCACATGACCGAGGACCCGGCGAGTGACCTCGGCCGACTCGCCCCCGCCGGCCAGCACCGGCTTGCTCAGCTCGACGTACCAGTCACAGACGTCGTCCCAGGCGAAGTGGTAGAGCAGGTCACACACCTTGGCGAACTCGTACGCCTCGAACTGCTCGTCGACCTCGGCGGTGACGTGCGCCAGCCGGGACAGGATCCACCGGTCGACGGTCGACAGCTTGTCGGCGGTCGGCATCGGACCGCCGGTGTGCGCGCCGTTGATCAACGCGAACCGGGTGGCGTTCCAGAGCTTGTTGCAGAAGTTCCGGGAGCCCTGGCACCACTCCTCGCTGACCGGCACGTCGCCGCCCGGGTTGGCGCCCCGGGCCAGCGTGAAGCGGGTCGCGTCGGCACCGTACCGGTCGATCCAGTCCAGCGGGTCGACCACGTTCCCGAACGACTTCGACATCTTCTTGCCGTGCTCGTCACGGACCATGCCGTGCAGGGCGATCACGTCGAACGGCTGCCTGCCGTCCATCGCGTACAGGCCGAACATCATCATCCGGGCGACCCAGAAGAAGAGGATGTCGTAACCGGTCACCAGCACGCTGGTCGGATAGAACTTGGCCAGGTCCGGGGTCTGCTCCGGCCAACCGAGCGTGGAGAACGGCCACAGGCCGCTGGAGAACCAGGTGTCCAGCACGTCCTCGTCCTGGTGCCAGCCCGTCCCGGTCGGCGGCTCCTCGTCGGGTCCGACGCAGACCACCTCGCCGGCCGGGCCGTACCAGACCGGGATCCGGTGGCCCCACCAGAGCTGGCGGGAGATGCACCAGTCGTGCATGTTGTCGACCCAGGCGAAGTAGCGCTTGGCCAGCTCCGCCGGCTCGATCCGGACCCGCCCGTCGCGCACCGCGTCACCGGCCGCCTTCGCCAGCGGCGAGGTGTTGACGAACCACTGCAACGACAGCCGGGGTTCCACCGTGGTGCGGCACCGCGAGCAGTGCCCGACGGCATGCACGTACGGCCGCTTCTCGGCGACGATGCGGCCCTGCTCGCGCAGCGCCGCGACGATCGCGGGCCGGGCCTCGAACCGGTCCAGCCCCTGGAACGGACCAGGCGCGGTGATCACCCCCCGCTCGTCCATCACGGCGAGCGCGGGCAGGTCGTGCCGCTGCCCGATCTCGAAGTCGTTCGGGTCGTGCGCCGGGGTGACCTTCACCATGCCGGTGCCGAAGGACGGGTCGACGTGGGCGTCCCCCACGATCGGGATCCGCCGCCCGGTCAACGGCAGCTCGACCTCGGTGCCGATCAGGTGCCGGTACCGCTCGTCGTCCGGGTGCACCGCCACCGCCGTGTCGCCGAGCATCGTCTCCGCCCGGGTGGTGGCCACCACCACGTCGTCGCTGTACCGGATCGAGACCAGCTCACCGTCGTCGTCGGAGTGCTCCACCTCGATGTCGGAGAGGGCGGTCAGACAGCGCGGACACCAGTTGATGATCCGGTTCGCGCGATAGATCAGCCCGTCGTCGTACAGCTTCTTGAACATGGTCTGCACGGCGCGGGACAGGCCCTCGTCCATGGTGAAGCGCTCGCGCTCCCAGTCCACCGAGTCACCGAGGCGGCGCATCTGGCCGAGGATGGTCCCGCCGGACTCCGCCTTCCACTGCCACACCCGCTCGACGAACTTCTCCCGGCCCAGATCGTGGCGGGACAGGCCCTGCGCGGCGAGCTGCCGCTCGACCACGTTCTGGGTGGCGATGCCGGCGTGGTCCATGCCGGGCAGCCAGAGCGCCTCGAAGCCCTGCATACGCTTGCGCCGCACCAGGGCGTCCTGCACGGTGTGGTCCAGCGCGTGGCCCATGTGCAGCGAGCCGGTCACGTTCGGCGGCGGGATGACGATGGTGAAGGGCTGCCGCTCGCTCTCCGCCGATGCCCGGAACCGACCGTCGGCTACCCACTGCTCGTACCGTCGCTGCTCTACCTCGCCGGGCAGGTACTGGCCGGCAAGGGTCGGGGCGTCGAGGCGTCGGGCATCCAGGTTCTCGGTCACCCTGGAAGTCTACGGAGCGCTTCGGCGGACCCGACGTGCGCCACCGGTGGTTCGCGTACGGTGTCGGCTATGTCCGACGCGCGCCGCAGCCTCCACCACCTCGACGACGGCACCCCGCTGGTCGACCTGACCGCCGAGCCGATCGAGCTGGACCAGCCCGAGGCGGCGACCGGCCCCGACCGCCGCGCCGTCCGGTCCCGGCGCTGGCGGATCGCGGTGGCGTTGATCGCGGTCCTGGTGTTCGCGGGCGTCGGCACGCTCGGCTCCTGGGGTTGGCGGATCATGCAGCAGAAGGACGCCCGGATCAGCACTCCGGGCGAGGTCGCCGGCCTGCGCCAGGACACCAGCGACCGCGCGGTGAGCACCGCCGACTACCTGCGCAGCGGCCTCGCGGCCGACATCCGGCTGGACAGCAGCTTCGGCGCGGTCTACCAGGATCCGGCCGACACCCGCCGCTCGGTGCTCCTCTTCGGCGGCACGACCCTGCTGTGGCAGCCGGAGCGGGACCTGGAGAGCCTGTTCACGCTGATGGGCGACGAGACCGGCGCGATCAGCGACCTGCGCAACGTCTCCCCGGGCGGTCTCGGCGGGACGATGAAGTGCGGCAGCACCAGCGGCGACGGCGGTGACTTCGCGGTCTGCGGCTGGGCCGACCACGGCAGCGTGGTGCTCGCCATGTTTCCGTCCCGCTCGGTCGACGAGTCCGCCGGGCTGCTGCGACAGATCCGCGAGACCGTGCAGACCCGGCACTGACGAGCGCCGCCGGGTCACCGCCCGCCGACCCGCGCCACCGGCGTGGCGAGCGCCGCGAGCCCGACCAGGACGCACCCACCACCCGCCAGCAGACAGACCAGGGGTACGCCGTACCCCTGCGCGCCCCACGTCACCACGGCGGCGCCGATCGGGCCGAGCGCGTAGTGGGTCGCCCAGAACACCGAGGTGACCCGGCCCAGCAGGTGGTTCGGCGTCACCTCCTGCCGTAGCGACAGGGAGCCGATCGCGCCGACCGCCACCCCGCCGAGGTACACCGCCGCCAGGGCCGCCACCGCCGGCACCGTACCCGCCGACCCGACCGCCGCGACCGCCACGCCGGCCGTCACCACACTGCCCGACCAGGTGGGCCCGAAGCCGATGCGTCGTCGCAGCGGCGCCACCACCAGCGAGCCGAGGACCGTGCCGAGCGCGGCCAGCCCCAACACCACCCCGACGGTACGCTCCGACCCGCCGAGGCCGTGCCCGACGTGATAGATCAGCACGTCGTCGAGCCCGTAGGTGAGGAACAGGAACGCCGACAGCAGCAGTGTCAGGCTCCGCAGCACCGGATGCCGCCAGAGGAACCGGGCCCCGACCAGCAGCTCGTCACGCAGCCCGGCCAGGGTCGTCGCGGTCCGCTCCCGGCGGGCCTGCCGCAGCCGAACGGCGGTCAGCCCGACCGCCGACACGGCGAAGCTCGCGGCGTTCACCGCCACCGCCGTGGTGTACCCGAAGCGCGCCGCCACCAGACCGGCCAGCAGCGGTCCCCCGATCCCGGCGACCGCGTGGCTCGCCGACAGCTTGCCGTTGGCCTCGGTGATCCGCCCGACGTCGACGAGCCCCGGCACCGCCGCCACGTACGCCACCCGGAACACCATCCCCACGGCGGCACCGGCCGGCAGTACGAGGTAGAGCAGCCAGAGCTGCGGCCCCCAGAGCCACGCCACCGGTACGGCGGCGAAGAGCACGGCCCGCGCGAGGTCACCACCGATCAGCAGGCGTCGCCGGTCCACCCGGTCGGCCAGCACTCCCGCGAAGACGGCCGTGACCACCGACGCCACCCCCGCGACGGCGGTGAGCAGGCCCATCAGCGCCACCGACCCGGTGACCTGGAGCACCAGCAGCGGTACGGCCACCGACGCGAACCCGTCGCCGACCACCGACACCGTCTGCGCCGCCCAGAACACGCCGAAGTCCCGGTTACGCCACAGCCCCGACCTCGTTCTTCCGGCGTGCGCCGTCTCCTCAGATGCCGGCACTGGGCCCGGCATCGTCCGGTCGTGTGCTGGTGGGGCGGGGCCATCGGTGGGCGCCGTCACTCGCGTGACGCTAGCGGCCGGCGGGCCGATGCGCTGTCCCGGTTCTGGCTGTCTCGGTTCAGGCTGCCACGATCGGGTTTAGCGGTCGGGCTACGGCGATCGGTCCATAAATGCGTTTAGGGCCACCCCCGTGGGGGTGGCCCTAAATCGAGAAGATGTCCGGCGGTGTCCTACTCTCCCACACCCTCCCGGGTGCAGTACCATCGGCGCTGGAGGGCTTAGCTTCCGGGTTCGG
>NZ_SISL01000461.1:0-4597 GCF_004307965.1 Verrucosispora sp. SN26_14.1
CGGTGACGCTGCGGCTGCGCGCCGAACCCGGCGCCCTGGCGGTGCTCAGCGCCCGACGGCTGGCGCCGCTGGCCCACCTGCGTCCGGCCCAGCGGGACAACCTGCTGGTCACCCTGCACTCCTGGCTGCGGCACTGGGGCTCGCGGGCCGAGGTCGCCGCCGAACTGTTCGTCCACCCGCAGACGGTCAGCTACCGGCTCAAGCGCCTGCGCGAGTTGTACGGCGCCGACCTCGACGACCCGGCGACCCGATTCGAGCTGCTGGTGGTGCTCGCCAGCCACCTCGACGCCCCGCCGTCCCCGCCCCACCGACCGGACTGATCGGCGTGCTCACGCATTCGCGAACCGGTGGGTAGCGACCGCCGCTGACGGCCCGACGTCTGCGGAATTGACGTGCGCGGCCGTACCGCGAAGTTGTTAGGCTGGCGGAGCGCGGGTCAGCCGCGCGATCTGCGACGAGGAGCGCGACATGCTGTCGGGGGACGACGACATCTCGGGGTGAGCGGCCCCGCCGCCGACCGGCCACTGCCGGGGCGGCCTGTCATGTCACCGCCCTGTCTGTTCGACCGGGGCGCCGGTTGCGTCCCGGCCTTCCTCCCGAGGTCTCACTGTGATGTCCGACGTCTGCGTCGTCTGCACCAACCTCTCCTTCTCCTGGCCCGACGACACCCCCGTGTTCCGGGACCTGTCGTTCACCGTGCCGCCCGGCCGCACCGGCCTGGTCGCGCCGAACGGCGCCGGCAAGTCGACCCTGCTGCGTCTGATCGCCGGCGAGCTGGCCCCCACCGGCGGTGGCGTGACGGTCGAGGGCGTGCTCGGCTATCTGCCGCAGAGTCTTCCGCTCGCCGGTGAGCTGACCGTCGCCGAGGTGCTCGGCGTCGCCCCGACCATCGCGGCGCTCCGGGCGATCGAGGCCGGCGACGCCGGCGAGGAGAACTTCACCGTCGTCGGCGACGACTGGGACGTCGAGGAGCGCAGCCGCGTCGAACTCGACCGGCTCGGTCTGGACGGGGTGGCGCTCGACCGGCCGCTGCACACGCTCAGCGGCGGGCAGGTCGTCTCCCTCGGCCTGGCCGCGCAGTTGCTGCGCCGCCCCGACGTGCTGCTGCTCGACGAACCCACCAACAACCTCGACGTCGACGCCCGGCACCGGCTGTACTCGGTGCTGGAGAACTGGTCCGGCTGCCTGTTGCTGGTCAGCCACGACCGGATGCTGCTGGACCGGATGGACCGCATCGCCGAACTCGACGGCGGGCAGCTCCGGTTGTTCGGCGGCAACTTCACCGCCTATCAGGAGGCCGCCCAGGCTGCCCGGGAGCTGGCCGAGCGCACCGTGCGCAGCGCCGAGTTGGAGGTCAAGCGGGAGAAGCGGGAGATGCAGCAGGCCCGGGAACGGGCCGAGCGTCGGGCCGGGAACGCCGCCCGCAACCTCGGCAACGCCGGTCTGGCCCGGATCGTCGCCGGTGGACTCAAACGCAGCGCGCAGGAGTCGGCCGGCCGGGCCCAGCAGGCGCACGCCAGCCGGGTCAGCGACGCGCAGGGACGGCTGGACGAGGCCAGCCGGGGGCTGCGCGACGACCAGGCACTCACGCTGGACCTGCCGGAGACCGACGTGCCCGCCGGCCGGACGCTCGTCGAGGGGCAGCGGATGCAGGTGCGGTACGACGGCCGACCGTTGTTCCCCGGCGACGGTCTGGAGCTGACCATCCGCGGCCCGGAACGGATCGCGCTCACCGGTCCGAACGGCGTCGGCAAGTCCACGCTGCTGCGCTTGGTGACCGGCCAGACCGCGTCCGAGGGCGGGCAGGTGCGTCGGGCCGACGGCCGGATGGCGTACCTGTCGCAGCGGCTGGACCTGCTCGACCTCGACCGGACGGTGGCGGAGAACCTCGCCGCGTACGCCCCGGAGCGGCCGCAGTCGCAGCGGTTGAACCTGCTGGCGCGCTTCCTGTTCCGGGGCGCCCGGGCCCAGTTGCCGGTGGGCGTGCTCTCCGGAGGTGAACGGCTGCGGGCCACCCTCGCCTGCGTCCTCTACGCCCAACCCGCCCCGCACCTGCTGCTGCTCGACGAACCCACAAACAACCTGGACCTGGTCAGCGTGGGCCAGTTGGAGAACGCGCTGAACGCCTACCGGGGCGCGTTCGTGGTGGTCAGCCACGACGAGCGCTTCCTGCACGCCATCGGCGTACGACGGTGGCTGCGCCTCGACGGAGACGGCCTGCGCGAGGTACCGGCTCCGGACGTCGACTGAGTGAAGGTGGGTGGATTTGTTGTCGCTCCAGCGACAACAAATCCACCCACCTTGCTGGCTGCCTCAGCCGAGGGTGTAGCGGCGCAGAGTCACCGGACCGCCGTCCGGGGCGGTCCAGTCGGCGGTGACGGTGGCGGTGTGTCGCCATCCGTCGCGCTCGTAGAGCGCCACGGCCGGGGACCGCTGTCGATCGACGACCTCCAGGGTCAGTCCGACCCGGTGGTCGACGGCCCACCGCCGAGCCTGTCGGAGCAGGGCGGTGCCCACGTGCCGACGGCGGAAGGTGGGTGCGACGAACAGGCGGCTGACCTCGTGACCGGTCTCGTCGTCGGACGAGTGCACCGCGAGGTGACCGACGAGCCCTGCCTCGTCGTCCTCGGCGACCCAGGCGTGCTGCTGCTCCGGTGGCCACAGCCAGCCGTGCGGATCGGTCGGCCAGTGGAGCGGATAGCCGTCCGCCCGATGCACCACGGCGAGGAGGTCGACGCATCGGGGAAGGTCAGAAGGCTTCCGATCGCGAATGGCTGGCGCGGTCACCCGCCCATTCTCCGACGTAGCCGACATGCGGCATGACGTGCCGGGCCACGGCGAGGTGGGTGGATTTGTTGTCGTCCCAGCGACAACAACTCCACCCACCTGAAGGTCGGTCGGGATCAGAACGGGCTGAGGACCAGGCCGGCGGCGCGCGGGTCGCCGTCGTGCACGAGCGACTCGAAGGCGCCGACGTCGTCGAAGGCGAAGGCGTACGCCTTACCGTCGCGCATGTTGGCGTGGATGATCCGGGCGTACTGGTTGGTCGGGTTGCTGCGGTAGAACTCGGCGGCGTTGGTGCTGGGCTGGGTGTGGATGGTGCCGAGGGTGCCCCGGTTCAGCGCGGCGCAGAGCGTCCGGGAGATCGGCCCGACCACCTGGTCGTTGGGGGCGGGCAGGTCGCCGTCACAGCCCCACACACTCGCCGACGAGGGGCGGTTGAACGTGGCGACGACCTGTCCGGCGCTGTTGGTGAAGGTCATCACCCGGCCCGAGGTACGCCCGAAGTAACGGACGTCGGGCCGGTCGCCGAAGGGCACCACGGTCAGCGTGCGGCTGGTGTACGCGTTCCACGCCGACGCGATGTAGGAGTCCAGGTAGGTGCTGCTGAACAGGCCCGCCCCGGCAGCCTTGCCCGGTGCCAGGACCCGCAGCACGGTGCCGTCGGAGCGGGTGTACACGGTGTTCGCCCAGCCGGACTGGGACCGTACGCCGTTGATGATCGCGGTGCGGCCGTTGGCGACGACGTCGCCGGTCCGTTTGGTGACGCCGTTGGCGCCGGTCACGGTGACCGCGTGCGGCACCGCGAACATGTCCACCTGGGAGCTGTTGAGCCAGAGCCCGGCGTCGTTGTAGGTGAACTCGCTCCAGTCGAACAGGATGTCGCGGTTGGCGTCGCCGGCCGCCCACGGGGCGGGCTGCACCAGGCCGGTCGGGGTGAGGAAGAACTTGAGCTTCTCGCCGAAGGAGAAGTAGACCCGGCCGGAGAAGCCGCGCGGGAAGCGGACGGTGGTGTTGGCGCCGTTGGTCGGACCGGGGATCGAGGCGTCGGGCGCGGGCGACGGTGGGATCTGTCCGCCGGACCAGGGGATGAACGTGCCGGCCTGGTTGACGTAGCCGAGTCGGCCGGAGGAGAGCTGCACGCCGATGACGTACACGTGGACGGCTCCGGACCGGCCGGTGTTGTTGGTGACGGTGACGGGCAGCAACGCCGGGCCGACGGCCTGGGCGGGTGCGGTGGCGACGAGCGCGGTCGGGACAGCGGTGATCAGGGCGGCGGCGACCGCCAGCAGTCTTCTTCGGACAACCACGGGTACTCCTCCGTTCGGTGGTGACACGGTGTGAGAGAGCGCTCTCTCAGACTCTGACTGTTAACTACGTTTGTCAATAGATGTGCGGCGATGCCGCGCTGTCGGGGGCAGATCCCTCACCGCCGGTAGCGGCCCGTGTGCGGACCGGGCGGTACGCTGCGCCGGTGACCTTCTCCGTCGTGTCGCCACCACCCACCCGGTAACGGCGTTCTCGCCGACCCGGCTCTGACGATTCGAGCCCGGGGGCGTCCGTGCTGCCCGGGCGGTGACGACAACGGAGAATCCTGTGCACACCACCATGCCCCCGTCCGTGGGACGGGGAGTCTCGTACATCCTCATCGCGGCGGTCGCCTGGGGGACCGGCGGAGCGGTCGCCGCGATCCTCTACGACATCAGCGGTATGGGACCCGTCGCGGTCTCCTTCTGGCGGTTCGCGGGCGGCGTCCTGCTGCTCTCCGCCGGGCACCTGGTGCTCCGCCGGCGGCGTCCGGGCCGACCGGTCGGCC
>NZ_SISL01000462.1:0-4595 GCF_004307965.1 Verrucosispora sp. SN26_14.1
GCGGCGGCGAGGGGCTGCCGCGCCGGTAGGCGCGGCAGCCGGTACCCGCGTCAGCCCTTGTGCTTCTGCTGGCAGGGCACGCAGAAGCGGGCGTGCGGCAGGATCTCCAGGCGCTCCTGAGGGATCGTGGTGCCGCACTTCTCGCAGCTGCCGTAGCTGCCGTTGGCGAGACGGCGCAGCGCTCCGGTGATCTGCTCCAGGCTCTGCCGGGTGGCGGCGATCAGCGCGCCGTTGGTGAGCGCCTCCGCCGGGTCGCCGGTGTCGGCCGTCAGCTCGGTCAGGCGGGCCGTCTGCGCCTCGAACTCGTGGGTCAACGTCGCTCGGAGTTCGGTGCGCCACTGCGGGTCGTACGTATTCGTGCTCATGCCGTCACTCCGCTCCGCTGCGTGCCGCCATGAGACCTCACCGCACTGCACCTGATGATTCGCTCGCCCTGCTCGCTCATGCCGTCACTCCGCTCCGCTGCGTGCCGCCATGAGACCTCACCGCACTGCACCTGATGATTCGCTCGCCCTGCTCGCTCATGCTGAGCTCCCTTCTCGGAAAATAGAAAAGGGCCGAAGCTGTCCGCTTCGCCCCTGGCCGTCGTGTCTGTGCGACGGGATGCCGGGGGGCCTCGACCGGCGGGACGCGGCTGGCCGTGACCGGCCCGCGCGGACACCCACGCCGGTCGCGTCGCGGCGCACCGACCCAGCGCAGCCGCCAGCGGCACCGCCGTGGCGACGGCGGCGCGGTCCAGCAGCGCGGTGGGATGCATCGCACCACCATAGGTGGGGTGGCACCGGAATCCAATGGCAAATGCCGGCGGTCCCAGCATCAGACCCGCCCGTATGCGCACCAAAGCCGCTAAGGTGACAGATACCGCAGCTTGACCGGCACGTCCGCCGCGCCGTGGGGCGGTCGCCGTCTGCTGCCGCCGGTCCGCAGGAGGTGGGATGTCCGAGGCGGTGCACCACTTCTTCGCCGGTCTCGCGCGCGACGGCGGTCGCATGCTGCGCCAGGTCTGCGGCACGGTCCGTTTCGACCTGCGCTACCCCGACCACGTCGACCACTGGCTGGTCCGCATCGACCACGGGCGGGTGACGGTCTCCCGGGGCGAGGCGGCCCCCGCGGACACGGTGATCGGCACCGACGAGGCGCTGTTCCTGCGGATGGCGCACGGCGAGGTCAAGCCGCTGCCTGCCTGGCTGCGCAACGACTTCACCGCGGACGGCGAGTTCCGGCTCGTGATCATGCTTGAGCGGATCTTCGCCCCGCCACCGGGCGCCCGGCACCCCCGGGAGGTAGCCGGAGGCGGCGGCCCGGCCCGGGATCGGGCCTGACGTGAAGAAGCTGGTCCGCATCCTCGACGGCAACGTCTTCGCGCTCAGCGAGGACAACGGCGACATGGCGTTCAGCCCCACCAACCCGAGCGGATTCTTCGCCTTCGACACCCGGTTCCTGTCGACCTGGCGGCTGAGCCTGGACGGCGAGGAGTTGCACCCGCTGGCCGTGCACGACCCCAGCTACTACGAAATCAGGTTCTTCCTGGTCCCCGGCCATCCCACCCACTACGTGGACGCCAAGGTGTCGGTGATCCGGGACCGGTGGATCTCGGGCTATGGCTTCGTCGAGCAGTTGACCGTGCTCAACCACACCGGCGAGCCGGTCGACCACGTCCTGCGCGTCGAGGTGGACAGCGACTTCGCCCCGATCTACAACGTGGTCTGGCCGCGTGCCTCGACGTTGCGCGGTTACCGCGAGGTCTCCGCCGACCGTCTGCGGCTGGGATACCGGCGGGAGAGGTTCCACCGGCTCACCGACGTCTCCTCCTCCGAACCCGCCGAGATCGACGAGCGCGGGCTGACATTCCGGATCCGGGTCGAGCGGCAGGGCAGGTGGAGCACGAGGCTCCAGGTGGACGGCCTGGTCCCCAGCCCCAACGGCGAGGACATCCGGACCCGGCTCGGCCACCACGGGCACCAGAAGGGGGCGCGGCTACACCACGACCTGAGCGAGTGGCTGGCCGACGCACCCCAGCTCACCTGCGACTGGGAGCCGATGGCCACCACCTACCGGCGCGGGCTGGTGGACCTGGCGGGTCTGCGGTACACCCCGCTGGCCACACCGAACGAGTCGATGCCGGCGGCCGGACTGCCCTGGTCGGCGACGCTCATCGGCCGGGACAGCATCTTCACCTGCTTCCAGACGCTGCCCTTCGTGCCCCGCCTGGCCACCACCGCACTGCGCCTGTTCGCGCTGAACCAGGGCACGGTGCTCGACGACTTCCGGGACGAGGAGCCCGGGAAGATCCTCAACGAGTTCCGGTACGGCGAGCTGGCGGCCTTCGAGGAACGCCCGCAGTCGCCGTACTTCGGTGGGGCCGACGTCACGCCGCTCTTCGTCGTGCTGCTCGACGAGTACGAACGCTGGACCGGTGACGGTGCGCTGGTCCGCGAACTGGAGGACACCGCCCGGGCCGCGTTGCGCTGGATCGACGAGTACGGCGACGTACGCGGCGACGGGTACATCTGGTACCAGCCGCGCAACGACCGCAGCGGGGCGAAGAACCACTGCTGGAAGGACTCCCCGGAGGCGATCTGCTATCGCGACGGCCGGCTGCCCGGGCTGCCCCGCGCCACGTGCGAGTTGCAGGGGTACGCGTACGACGCGAAACGGCGTGGTGCCCGGCTGGCCCGCGAGTTCTGGGACGACCCGGCGTACGCCGACCGCCTGGAGCAACAGGCGGCGGAGCTCAAGCAGCGGTTCAACCGGGACTTCTGGATCGACGACGGTGGGTACTTCGCGCTGGCGCTGGGCCCCGACGGCGACCGGGTGGACGCGTTGGCGTCGAACATGGGGCACCTGCTGTGGAGCGGCATCGCCGACGACGACAAGGCCGCCGCCGTCGCCGACCACCTGCTCGGGCCCCGGCTCTTCTCCGGCTGGGGCGTACGCACACTCGCCACCGAACAGGTCAGCTACAACCCGCTCGGCTACCACGTCGGCACCGTGTGGCCGTTCGACAACTCGTTGATCGCGATGGGGCTGCGCCGGTACGGCTTCCTGGCCGAGGCGGGCGTCATCGCGGAGAGCATCATCGACGCGGCGCAGCACTTCGCCGGGCGGGTACCGGAGTCGTTCGCCGGCTACGACCGGGCGCTGACCCGGTTCCCGGTGCCGTACCCGGCGGCGAACAGCCCGCAGGCCTCCGCCACCGGCGCGATCTTCCTGCTGCTGCGGACCCTGCTCGGCCTGGAACCGTACGGTGAGCACCTGGTGGTGCATCCGGCGATCCCCCAGCGGTTCGGCCGGATCGAGCTGCTCGACATCCCGGGTCGCTGGGGTCGCAAGGACGCGATCGGCAACGCCCGCACGGGCGCGCCCTGAGCGGACGGGATCGGCGGCGGCGCAGGTGCGCATCCGTCCGGCGGGTAACGTGCAGCGGCATGACCGGCCTGCCGTACTCGCACTGCTCGTACTGTGGTGTCGCCTATCCGGCGGACGCCGGGTGGCCCCGGGTCTGCGCGGCCTGCGGCCAGACGGTCTGGCGCAACCCGCTGCCGGTGGCCGTGGCGCTGCTGCCGGTGCGGACCGCCGACGGCCTCGGCCTGGTCGTCGTGCGGCGGGACATCGAGCCGGCGCGCGGCCTGCTCGCGCTGCCCGGCGGCTTCGTCGAGTACGGCGAGGACTGGCGCGAGGCGTTGGTCCGGGAGTTGTGGGAGGAGACCTGGCTGCGCGCGGACGCGGCCGACGCCCGACTGGTCGCGGTGCACAGCGCACCGGCCGGCGGCACCATGATGATCTTCGGTGAGTTGCCGGCCCGCCGGGCCGAGGAGCTTCCGCCGTCGACGCCGACGGCGGAGGCCACCGAATGGCTGGTGCTGACCGAGCCGACCGAGCTGGCGTTCTCCACCCACACCCGGGTACTGGCCGACTTCTTCGCCGCCCGGCGCTGACGCCACCCACCTCCGCGCGGATCAGCGCCGAGCGGTGGGTACCGGCGGGGTGGCGAACGGGATGCCGGCGGGTTGCGACACCGTCGGCGCGCCCGCCGGGTGGTGCCACAGCCCCCGTGCGCGCAGGATCGGCAGCACCCCCTCGCCGAACCAGTAGGCCTCCTCGACGTGCGGGTGCCCGGAGAGCACGAACTCGTCCAGGCCGAGCGCGTGGTACTCGGCGATCCGGTCGGCGACCTCGGTGTGGCTGCCCACGAGGGCGGTGCCCGCGCCACCCCGGACCAGGCCGACGCCCGCCCACAGGTTCGGGCTGATCTCCAGGCCGTCCCGGGACCCGCCGTGCAGGTCGAGCATCCGCCGCTGCCCCTCGGACTCGCTGCGGCGCAGTCCCTCCTGGGCGGCGGTGATGTCGGCGTCGGCGATGCCGTCGAGCAGCCGTCGCGCCTGCGCCCACGCCTCGTCGCCGGTGTCCCGGGAGATGACGTGCAGCCGGATGCCGAACCGGACCGTGCGTCCGGCCTCGGCGGCCAACTTGCGGATCCAGTCCAGTTTGGCGGCGACCTGTGCCGGCGGCTCACCCCAGGTGAGGTAGACGTCGCTGTGCCGGGCGGCGACCGGGCCGGCCGCGGCCGACGAGCCGCCGAAGTAGACCGGCGG
>NZ_SISL01000463.1:0-4583 GCF_004307965.1 Verrucosispora sp. SN26_14.1
GGTCACCTCGGAACGCGGCGAGCGCGGCGTCGGTGGCCGCCCCGGCCAGCGGGCCGTGCCCGAGGCCGTCGGTGACCAGCACCTGACGGCGATCGCCGACGACCCGCCAGGCGTAACCGTCCCCACAGACCGTCTCGCCGGCCAGCGGCCTGGTCAGCCCGCCGGCCCAGGGCAGGTCGGTGTCCGCGCCCCCGAACACGCGTACCGCGATGACGGTGCCCCGGCCGGGCCAGGAGTACGCGTCGAACCAGCTCGCCTGGCGCACGATCGCGCCCAGACCGATGCCGAGGGTGCCGGTGGTGGAGTGCCCGTCCCGCGCGGACTGCGCCAGGTCGGCCATGCCCGGACCGGAGTCCAGGGCGATCAGCTCGACCCCGGCGTCCAGCTCGCGGCGTACCGGCCGGAGCAGCAGCATACCGTCGTCGGCGTGCTTGATCAGATTGCTGGTCAGCTCGGCGGCGACGATGGCCAGGTCGGCGATCCGGCCCTCGGGCAGCGCCAGTTCATTCCCCAGGCGCTCGGCCGCCCGCCGCACCGCACTGCCGGTGCTGCCGTTCTCCACGCGGTACCAGGTGCCCCGGTCGGAGACCGGCGCGGCGGTCACCGGGACCACTTGGTGATCGTGATCCGGGTGCCCTGCCCGGGCGCGGTCTGGATGTCGAACTCGTCCACCAGCCGGCGGGCACCGCTCAGGCCGAGACCGAGGCCGCCGCCGGTGGTGTAGCCGTCGGTCAGGGCGAGGTCCAGGTCGACGATGCCCGGACCGTCGTCCGCGAAGACGATCGTGATGCCGGACCTGCGGCCGTTGTCGACTTTGGAGACCTCGACCGTGCCGCCACCGCCGTACACCAGTGTGTTCCGGGCCAGCTCGCTGGCCGCGGTGACCACCTTGGTCTGGTCGACCAGCGACAGCTTGACCGCCACCGCCACGGTACGCACCAGTTGCCGGACGCGTACCACGTCCTCGTCGCTGCCGACCGTCTGCGCCTGGGGACGCCCCAGGTCGACGCCGCTGGTCATGACGACGCCGTCGGCTCGGGATCCGCCCTGTCGTGGAAGTCGTCGTCGTGGAGGTCGTCGGCGCGGTCGGCCGCGATGAGTTCCATCCCGCGCTCGACGTTCAGGGCGGTCCGGATGCCGTTGAGCGACAGGCCCAGCTCGACCAGGGTGATGGCGACTGCCGGACGCATCCCGACCACCACCGTCTCGGCATCGAGCACCCGGGAGATGGAGGCGATGGTGGAGAGCATCCGGCCGACGAAGGAGTCGACGATGTCCAGGGCGGTGATGTCGATGATCACGCCGTGACAGCCGGTGGCGACGATCCGCTCGGCCAGGTCCTCCTGGAGGGCCACGGCCGTCTGGTCGGACATGTCGAGCTGGATGGAGACCAGCAGGATGTCGCCGATCTTGAGAATCGGCACCCGCTCCATCAGACCTCCCGGCGGGTCTGTCGCCGGTTCGCCTCGACGCCGGTGAGCCGCAGCACGTGCCGCAGCGCGTCGGCGAGGCTCGCCTTGGTGGCGATGTCGCCGAACTCGATGCCGAGCGCGACGATGGTCTGGGCGATCTGCGGCCGGATGCCGGAGATGATGCAGTCGGCGCCCATCAGGCGGGCCGCCACCACGGTCTTCAGGATGTGCTGGGCGACCTGGGTGTCGACCGCCGGTACGCCGGTGATGTCGATGATCGCGTACGGCGAGCCGGTGTCGACCAGGGTCTGTAGCAGCCGCTCCATCACCACCTGGGCGCGGGCCGAGTCGAGCGTGCCGACCAGCGGCACCGCCACCACGCCCTCCCAGAGCTTGACCACCGGGGTGGAGAGCTCCAGCAGTTGCTCCGCCTGGTCGGCGATCAGGCTCTCGCGGGTGCGGACGTAGGTCTCGAAGGTGAAGAGGCCCATCTGGTCGACCAGCGCCGAGAAGGCGACGAAGTCGCGCAGCGTTCCGGTGCCCTGATCGGTCTCCATGACCGTCAGCAGGGCCTCCTTGAGGGCGAACACGCTGCTGGCGGTCTCGCTGGCGGTGAAGCCCTGCCGGGCCTGCCCACGGGAGACCTCGGCGAGCACGGCCCGCAGCTCGGTGGCCTCCTCGGCGGCGAGGTCGCCCACGCCCTTGCCGAGCGCGTCCACCAGCACCCGGTGCATCTCCTGCACCTGCCGGACCAGTTCGGCCTGGCTGAGTCGGCCCCGCAACTGGGCGGCGAGGACCTCGGTCCACCGCTGGACGACCTGTCCGGCCTGACCGGTGAGCAGGTCCGCCAAGCGGCCACTCTCGTCAGCGCTCAACGCCATCGCACTACCCCCCTAGACCTGGACCGGCCGGACTCTATCACCGCGGACCCACAAACTACTTGTCACGAAGCAAGGGAATGACGGGGGCCACCTCATCGTGCTCCCGTTCTGCGTACCGGGCCCGGCGTGGGATACCGTTCCTCCGATAAACAGGAGGTCTGGCATATGTCCCTGACGGTGCACACGGAGCAACGCGGCGACGTGGTCGTGGTGTCGGTCGCAGGTGAACTGGACATGGCCACCGCACCGCAACTGCAGGACCAGATCACCGACCTGCTCGACAAGGGGCGCAGCCGCCTCGTGTTCGACCTGTCGGATGTCTCGTTCTGCGATTCCACCGGTCTGTCGGTGTTCGTCCGCGCGAAGAACAGCTCCGACGAGGCCGGCGGGGTGGTCCGGTTGGCCGCGCCACAACGCGGCGTGCTGCGCATCCTCGAGGTGAGTGGCCTCGTGGAGGTCCTGCACACCTATCCGACGGTCGACGAGGCGGTCGCGGGGGAACCCACCACCTCCTCCTGACCCCACCGCGCTACCCACCGGCCACGGCCGGGCCTCGCTCGTCCTCGATGTACCGAGGGCGAGCGATGACGATTCCTGCCCCGGTCTGCACGGCGAGTGCGACCAGCAGGAAGCCCAGGGGTGCCGTCCACCCACCGGTGGACTCGTGCAGGATCCCGACCAGCAGCGGCCCGAGCGCCGCGATGAGGTACCCGACGCTCTGCGTGAAGGCCGACAACGCGACCGTCCCGTCGGCCGTACGCGCCCGCAGCCCGATGGTGGCCAGGATGAGCGGGAAGGCACCCTGCCCCAACGCCAGCAGCACCACCCAGAGCACCGCCCCGCCACGCGGCGCGAACGCCAGCCCCAGGTAGGCCACGCTGGAGGCGGCGGTCAACGCCAGCACCAGCAGCCGCAGGTCGCTCAGCCGACCGGCCAGCGTCGGCATCAGCAGCGCGATCGGCACCCCGAGCGCGGTCACCCCGGCCAGCAGCAGGCCGGCGTCCTGCGGCCGGAAACCGGCGTCCCGGAACAGCACGGCCAGCCAGCCCATGATCGCGTACGCGCTCAGTGACTGCGCGCCGAAATAGAGCGCCATCGCCCAGCCGAGCCGGGTGCGCGCGGGACTGATCCGCAGACGCGCCCGCCCGCCGTGCCGACCCGACCGCCGCGCGGCCCCACCGGTCCGCAGCGCCGCCGGCAACCACGGGAGTACGGCCACCGCCGCGAGCGCCGCCCAGACACCCAGTCCGACCCGCCACGAGCCGAAGGCGTGCGCCACCGGCACCGCAGCGGCGGCAGCCGCCGTCGCCCCCACCGTCAACGTCATCATGTACACCCCGGTGACCAGGCCGGTCCGGTGCGGGAAGTGTTGCTTGACCAGCATCGGCAGCAGGATGTTCGCCACCGCGATACCGGCCAGCGCGAGCGCGCTGGTGGCCAGGAACACCACGGCGGACCCGGTCACCACCCGCAGCACCTGCCCGACGGTGAGCGCGATCATCGCCAGCACCAGCAGTCGCGGGGCGGAGAGCCGCCGGACCAGCCACGGCGTGGTCGCACCCAACCCGGCGAACGCCACGGCCGGCAGGGTCGTGACGGCGCCCGCCATCGCGCCGGAGAGCGCCAACCCGACGCGTACCTCGTCGAGCAGTGCGCCGAGGCTGGTCATCGCGGCCCGCAGGTTCAGCGCCACCAGCAGCATCCCGACCAGCAGCAGCCACCCGGCACGCGCCCGATCCGCCCCGCCCACCGGGTTTCCGGCGTCAGCGGTCCCGGTCGCAGCGGGTGCGGCACCGGCGGTCGGGGCAGTGGTGGCGGGGGTGCCGGCGGCTGGCGGAGTCATGACCTCGAACCTACAATCATGGGATGAATTTCGGCGAGTGGCTGTAACCAGTGCCACCAGCGATTGATTCCGCCGTCCCGCCCCGGGGCCGACGGACGAACGAGACCATCGCCCGGCTGCGGCGGCGGATCCTGGCCGGCGAGTGGCCGGTGGGCAGCCGCATCCCGACCGAGCCGCAACTCGTCGAGGATCTCGGCGTGGGGCGCAACACGGTCCGCGAGGCGGTCCGGGCACTGGCCCACGCCGGGGTGCTGGAGTGCCGACAGGGCTCCGGGACCTACGTGCTCTCCACCGACGAACTGGCACCCGTGGTGGCCCGCCGCCTCACCGACGACCGGATGACCGAGGTGATCGAGGTACGCCGCGCCTTCGAGGTGGAGGCCGCCCGGCTCGCCGCGCGCCGACGTACCGCCGAGGACCTGGCCACCCTCGACGCCGCGCTGGCGG
>NZ_SISL01000464.1:0-4582 GCF_004307965.1 Verrucosispora sp. SN26_14.1
GCCACGCGGTGCGGCCGGGGCCGGCTCCGGGGCGGGCGTCGCCTCCGGCTGCCGTGAGCGGACGTCGGTCATCGGATCCTCCTGCGGTTCGGGTGGTCAGACGCGGGATCGGGGTACGCCGTACCGGCTGACCGGCACGGCGTACCCCGCGGTGGAACTGGAACGGACTGGTCGACCTCAGGCCTTGGGGGCCAGGTTGAAGTCGATGATCTGGTCCGGGCTGAGGTCGGACTTCAGCGCACCGGCACCGCGCAGGATCGCGATGCTCTTGGCCACCCGGCCACTGTCCAGCGTGCCCAGAGCGGTACCGGAGTTGCTCGACCGGACGTACCCGGCCATCAGCTGCAGCTCGGCGGCGGCAGCGGCGGGCACCACGGCCTCGACGTTCTTGGCCAGGATCTCGGCGGCCTCCTGCGGGTTCTCCAGGGCGTACTCCAGGCCCTTGAGCAGGGCCGCGGTGAACCGCTTGACCATCTCCGGCTTCTCGGTGGCGACCTGCTTCGAGGTGATCAGCACGTTGCCGTAGAGGTCCTGCATCACGTTGCTGTACGGCAGCAGGACGGCCTTCTTCTTGGTCACCGCCTCGATGGTGGGCTGACCGACGACGAACTGGCCGATGCCGTCCACCGAGCCGGAGGCCAGCGTGCCCATCAGGGTCTGGGCGTCACCGTTGACCCAGGTCACCTTGTCGTAGTCGATGCCGGCCATCCGCGCGTACGTCGGGAAGAGGTTCCGGACGACCGAGCCGGGGGTGTCGGCGAGCTTCTTGCCCTCCAGGTCCTTCGGCGTGCTGATGCCGGTGCCCTCGACGGTCGCGATGGCGGCCATCGTGCGCTGCTGGATCGCCGCCACCGCGACGAAGTCCTTGGCCTGGCCGTTGCCGAGCTGGAGCAGACCACCGGTCAGGTCGATCGGGCCGAACTGCGCCTGACCGCCGACGATCGTCTGGATCACGGCGTTGGTGCCCTGGCCGGGCTTGATGTCCACGTCGAAGCCGGCGTCCTTGAAGAAGCCCTTCTCCTTCGCCACCCAGGCGTAGGCGTCACGCCCGAAGTTGCCGAACGAGGTGAGGTAGGTCACCTGCTCCATCGAGGAGCCGACGTTGTCGTCAGCGTCGTCCGAGCCGCTGCCGCACGCGGAGACCAGGGCGAGCGCGGTGGCCATCGTGGCCGCGGCGACCGTACGGGTCAGCCTTCTCATCAGTACACCTTGTCCTTTCCCACCGGAGGCGTCGCGGGCCTCCGGGAGGGGATGTTGGGGCGGTACCGGCAGCCGGGACGGAAGCCGACACCGCGTATCGAGGGGACTCTTCGCGGGCACAGCGTACGAGAACCTCACCTTTGCGACGCCAGGCATACCGGGTTGCGGAACGGAAACAACTCATCTCCACCCCGGACGGTGAGATAACGGTGGAGACCGCTAACCTTTGGGCGGAATCCTGACTACTCACTCAGGGAGGCCGTCGGAGATGATCCGCCTGTCCGAGGTTTCGCGCACCTTCGACGGCCGTAGTGGCCGCGTGGAGGCGCTGCGCGGCATCAACCTCGACGTGGCCGACGGCGAGTTCGTCGCCATCCTCGGTCGCTCCGGCTGCGGCAAGTCGACCCTGCTCCGGCTGATCGCCGGTCTGATCCCGGTCACCTCCGGCGAGATCACCGTGGGTGGCGAAACGGTCACCAAGCCGCGCCGCGACATCGCCATGCTGTTCCAGCGGCCGGCTCTGCTGCCGTGGCGCACCGTGCTGGACAACGTCCTGCTGCCGGTGGAGATCTTCGGCTGGAAGCGCGCCGACTACCGGGACCGTGCCCGGCAACTACTCGACGTGGCCGGGCTGGCCGGTTTCGAGAAGCGGCTGCCGCACGAGCTGTCCGGCGGCATGCAGCAGCGGGTGTCGCTCTGCCGGTCCCTGATCGGCGACCCCCGCGTGATGCTGATGGACGAGCCCTTCTCCGCGCTGGACGCGCTCACCCGGGAGGAACTGTCCGGGGAGTTGCAGCGGGTGCACATGCGCAGCCGGGCCACGGTCGTCTTCGTCACCCACTCCATCGACGAGGCGGTACTCCTGGCCGACCGGGTGATCGTGCTCAGTCCGCGCCCCGGCCGGGTCCGCAAGATCGTCGACGTGGCCATCCCCCGCCCCCGCACCCTCGGCCGCCACGCGCACCTGGCGGAGGTCGCCCAGGTCAGCGCCGACCTGCACGAGCTGCTCATGGAGCGGGACCACCCCGCGACCGCCGGTACGCGGCGGTGACCATGCGGGTCACCGTCTTCACCGAGCCGCACCGGGGCGCCAGCTACGACGACCAGCTCCGCTTCGCCCGACTCGCCGAGGACGGCGGTTTCGAGGCCTTCCTCCGCGCCGACCACTACCAGTCGATGAGTGACGCGCCGGCGCTGCCCGGCCCGACCGACGCCTGGCTGACGCTCGCCGCGCTCGCCCGGGAGACCAGCCGGATCCGGCTCGGCACCCTGGTCACCTCCGCGACCTTCCGGCTGCCCGGTCCGCTCGCGGTGATGGTCGCCCAGGTGGACCAGATGAGCGGCGGCCGGGTCGAGCTGGGCATCGGCGCCGGATGGTACGCCCGCGAGCACACCTCGTACGGCATCCCGTTCCCCGGCACCAGCGAACGCTTCGACCGGCTCACCGAGCAGCTCGACGTACTCACCGGACTGTGGCGGACCCCGTCGGGCAGCACGTACAGCTACAGCGGCGACCACTACCAGTTGGTGGACGCCCCGGCGCTGCCCAAGCCGGTGCAGACCCCGGGGCCGCCGATCATCATCGGCGGACGCGGTCCCAAGCGCACCCCGGACCTGGCGGCCCGCTTCGCCGACGAGTTCAACGTGCCCTTCACCGACGTCGCCCGGACCGCCGAGTCCTACGAGCGGGTACGCGAGGCGTGCGACCGGGTCGACCGCGCCGGCACCGGCCGGGCACCGCTGGTGCTCTCCGCCGGCATCGTGGTGGCGATCGGACGCACCGACGCGGAGGCCCGACGACGGGCGGCACCACTGCACGTGACCAGCGCCCTCCCGCCCGAGGAGGCGGTGGTCGGCTCTCCGGAACAACTGGTCGACCGGATCGGCGAGTTCGCGGCCGTCGGCACCGCCCGCGTACACCTGCGGTTGGTCGACCTCGACGACCTGGACCACCTGGAGCTGATCGCGGCCGAGGTGCTGCCCCGACTGGAGGGAACCCGATGACCGAGACCCCCCTCGACCTGCCCACGCTCGGCCCGGTGGGCCAGGAGGTCGTCTTCGAGAACGACCGGGTCCGGGTCTGGCACATCCGGCTGGAGCCGGGTGAGCGGCAGCCGCTGCACCGGCACGACCACCCCTATCTGGTGGTGGCGGTGCAGGGTGCGAAGAACGTGGTGCAGACCATCGACGGCACCACGATCGACGCGGACGAGCCGACCGGCGGCGTGGTCTACCGCGACCCGGGCGCGGTGCACATGCTGACCAACGTCGGGGACACGACATACCTGGCTCGCCTGGTCGAGCTCAAGTAGACCCGCCGGACGCAGGTAGCAGCCGTCCCACGGCGCGCCGGTGGCGATCGGCCGCCACGGACCGTAACGTGCCGACCATGGCCCATCGGACCTTGAGCCGGCTACTGCTCACGGCGTTCGGCGTCAGCCTGCTGGCCGCCGCCGGTCAGCTGGGCGTCGCCTTCGGCTTCGGCATTCTCCGCCTCACCGGCGCCTTCACCGGCACCACAGTCAACCAGTGGCCGGCCCAACTCGTCTGGGCCGGGTGGTTCGCGGCGAACGCCGCCGTCGTCGGCGCCGTACTCACCGAACGTCTCGCCGAGCGCCACGGTGGGCTCACCGGTACGCATCGTCAACTGGCCGTGGCGTGCAGCGCCGCGCTGGGAGCCGTCGTGGTGGCGCCGCTGTGCATGCGACCGGCCCGCGCCGTCGAACTCGTCTCGGTCGACCCGGTCTGGGCCGTCGCCATCTGCGCCGTCCTCGGTGCGGTGGTCGGCGCGGGCGCCGCGCTGGCCGCCCTGCTCCGGCCGGCCTTCGCCTGGAACATGGCCGGCATCGCCGGCGCGGTGTGGCTGCTGGCGCTGCTGTCCGTCGCACCGTCGCTGGCCGCGACCGGGCCACTGACCCCGGTACGCCTCGGCGTGCTGGAACCGAGTTGGCTCTCCGCCGACGCGGCGCAGCGGTTGGCCCTGCTGCTCCTGCCGCTGATCGGACTGCTGGCCGGTGCCGCGACCGGCGCCCTGGCGCGGTGGCGCGGGCAGCCGCCGCTGATCAGCGGCCCGAGCGGGGTGGCCGGGCCGATCCTGGTGGCGTTCGCCTACCTGGCCGCCGGTCCTGGCGACGCGAGCGATCGATACCAGCTCGCGCCCTACTACGGCGCCCTGATCACGGTCGCGGTCGGTGCCCTCGGGTCGGCCGCCGCCGCGCTGCTCCCCCTCGCCGTCCTCGACCGCGACACCGCCGACAGCGCCGGGACCGCCATCGAACCGACCGCGATCCTGCAACCTCTGCCGGCCTCCCCCACCCTGCCGACGTCGGCCGCGCGTCCCGCCGACCGTCCGGCCGGCACCGGGGCCGGCCCTGTCTCTTAT
>NZ_SISL01000465.1:0-4581 GCF_004307965.1 Verrucosispora sp. SN26_14.1
CTCCCCCACCGGCCTGAACGCCAGCCCGGCCCCCGGCTCGGCCACCGCCCTGCCGGCGATCAACCTGACCTGGACCGGCAACGGCAGTCTGCCCGCCGCCACCAGCCACCTGCTGCACCGGGCCACCGACTGCGCCTTCTCCGGTGGCCTCACCGAGATCACCGTGGCCGGCACCGCGACCCGCTACACCGACGCCACCATCACCCCCGGCGTGACCTACCACTACCGCCTGCGCGCGGAGAACACGGTGAGCTGCTCCGCCTGGTCGAACAGCGTTCCGGCGGCGGTGCAGCTCGCCGCCCCCACCGGCCTGACCGCCACCATCCCACCGGCCGCCCCGCTGCGAGCGGCGCTGCGCTGGGCCAACCGCTCCTTCGCCACCGGCATCGACGTCCAGCGGGCCACCAACCCGACCTTCACCAGCGGCCCCGGCACCACCGCCATCGGCGTCGGCGACCACCACCTGGACACCGCGCTGGCCCCCGACACCACCTACTACTACCGGGTACGCACCACCTATCTGGGAGTCGCCTCGCCCTGGTCCACGGTGGCCACCGTGATCACCCCGCCGGTGCCCGGCGTACCCACCGCGGTCAGCGTCGCCACCAGCACGCCCGGCCCGGACACCGCGACCGTCGTGCTCGGCTGGGCGGCGAGCACCCCCACCGGCGCGGGCGCCGGCTTCACCGTGGAACGCGCCCTGGACGCCGCGTTCACCCGCGAGCTGGCGACCTTCACCGTCACCGGGCGCGGTTTCACCAACACCGGGCTGGCCCGAGGCGTCACCTATCACTACCGGATCCGCTCGTTCAACGTGGTGGCCGCGTCCCCGTACACCGGCACCATCCCGGTCACCACCCCGGAGTGACCGGCGGGTCACCGTCGGCGGCGAAGCCTGCGCTCGTGGCGATCCGGATCATCCGCCTGGGCGGGGTCGAGTCGCTGTCCGCTTCGGCCGGATGCGCCCGACGGCAATACGTTTGACGCCCTCTCCTGGTCGAGGAAACCTCGCTCTACCAGGAAGAAATTGCAGCCTCACCCTTGACGGCGGTTGTCGGCGCTGCTGATAGTGAGCGCCAAGGCAAAACGTTACGCCGTGGAGGTGCGATGACATCCGACGCGATTCCCGTCGCCGAGCTCATCGACATCTCCAAGAGTTATCCCGGTGGTCACGCCTCGGCCGTCCGGGGCGTCAACCTCGAACTCCGTGAGGGGGAGTTCTTCTCACTGCTCGGACCGAGCGGCTGCGGCAAGAGCACCACGTTGCGCATCGTCGCCGGCCTGGAGACCCAGACCACCGGCACGGTCAGGATCAAGGGCGAGGACATGGGACGGCGGCCGGCCAACCGCCGACCGACCAACATGGTCTTCCAACACCTCGGCCTCTTCCCCCACCTCGACGTCGCGCAGAACATCGCCTTCGGGCCGAAACTGCGGCGGGTGCCCCGCGAACGACGCGCCGCCGACGTCGACCGGGTCCTCGAACTGGTCGAACTCTCCGGATACCAGCGCCGCTACCCGGAGCAGCTCTCCGGCGGCCAACAGCAACGGGTGGCGATCGCGCGGGCGTTGATCAATCGGCCCGCCGTCCTGCTGCTCGACGAACCGCTGGCCGCGCTCGACCTCAACCTGCGGCACCAGATGCAGCAGGTGCTCCGCGAGGTGCAGCGCAACTCGGGCACCACCTTCCTCTTCGTCACCCACGACCAGACCGAGGCGATGACACTCTCGGACCGCATCGGGGTGATGCGGGACGGGGAACTGTGCCAGGTCGGTGGCGCGGAGGATCTCTACCGTCGTCCGGCCGACCGTTTCGTCGCCCGCTTCATCGGCGACGCCAACGTCCTGGAGATCCCGGTCGAGCAGGGCAGTGCCCGGATCGGCGAGAGCGCGGTGCGGGTGGCCGCCGAGGGCACCGGCGTGGCCCTGTCGGTCCGCCCGGAGGACGTCCGGATCCGGCCGGACACCACGACGGCCGGAACCACCGCCGACGACCCGGACACACCGGCCGGCACCGACACCCCACCGGGACTCGCCGCCCGCATCACCGGCGCCACCTATCTCGGCCCACAGATCCGCTACGACCTGGAGACCGTGGACGGATTCGCGCTCCGCGCGGTCCGCCCGGCGAACGCCGACCGCCTGCCGGTGGGTGACCTGGTCACCGTCCGCTGGCGTCCGGAGGACGCCGTCGTCCTGAGCGCCTGACCCACCGCACCGTCCCGCCGCCGACGATCGGCCCCGGCCTGCGCCGAACGTGCCACCCCTCCCACCCCCGACACAGCGAGCGACGGGCGACCCGTGACGGCCGCCCGCGGAAGGAGTTCCGCGATGAGACAAGGTCGGATCAGCCGGAGAAGTTTCCTCGCCGCGGCGGCAGCGGCCGCCACCGTGCCGGCGCTGGGCGCGTGCGGACGCGAACTCGACCCCGCCGACCAGCGGTCGGACGGCGGCGGCACGCCGGGCAAGGAGACCGTCACGATCTTCGCCTTCCTCGGCAACCGGCTCGCCGACATGCCGAAGGCGTTCGCCGAGGACTACATGAGCCGGCACCGGAACGTCGAGATCAAGATCTACGAGGACAGCAACGCCGTCGGCTACCCGAAGATCCTCGCCGCGCGACAGGCCACGCCGGACAGCCCGCTGGTCAACATGGGCTTCTTCAACTCGCAGATCTCCGCCCAGGGCGACCTCGACGGCGTCTGGAACACCCTCGACTACCCGAGCCTCAGCAACGCCGCCGACGTCAGCGACACGTTCCGCCGTCCCAACTCCAACGGCATCGGCATCGGTGCCGACCAGATCGGCATCGTCTACAACACCACGGCGATCACCACCGCCCCGACGAGTTGGGCCGACCTCTGGGACGACCGGCACCGCGGCAAGGTCACCCTCTTCGACTACTGGTGGCAGGTGGTGATGATGGCCGCGCGGCTCAACGGCGGGTCGGTGGAGAACATGGAACCCGGTTGGGCGCTGTGGAAGGAGAAGGCCCGCAACATCCGCACCCTGGTCACCGCCAATCCGGAGTGGCAGCAGGTGCTCAGCAACGGCACCGCCGACATCACGAGCTGCTGGAACGGCACCGGACTCCAGTTCAAGGCCGACGGCGCGCCGGTCGACTACGTGGTGCCGGAGGAAGGTGCCATCGCGGTCCCGGTCTATCTGCAGACCGTGGCCGGCAACAGCGACAACCAGCAGGAGATCTGTCTCGACATCCTCAACGAGATGCTCTCCCCCCGCTGGTGCCAGATGTGGGCGGAGACGGCGGTGCAGACACCCGCCAACGGCACCGTCACCCTTCCGGCCGAACTCGCCGGACTGCCCGGATTCCAGCCGGCGAACGTCGAGAAGCTGATCTCCGTCGACTGGGGTCTGGTCGCCGAGAACATGACCGCCTGGCGGTCCCGCTGGGACGCCGACATCAAGGCGAACATCTGACCGGCATGGTCCAGACCACCCCGACCGCGCCGGACCGGGCCGCCGCACCGGCCAGGAGGCAGCGGATGCGCCGCGCCGCACCCCGCTACCTCCTGGTCCTGCCCGCTCTCGTCCCGCTCACCGTCATCTTCCTGGGCAGCCTTGCCCAGCTCGCCGAACTCGGCCTGCGTCCGTACTCCGCCGGGCGCATCGGCACCGGGGTCACCCTGGACAACGTCCGCCGGTTCGCCGACGACCCGTACACCTGGCGGGTCCTGGGTGACACGGTCACCCTCGGCGTGGTCTGCGCGGTGCTGGCGGTGGCGCTCGCCTATCCGATGGCGTTGGCACTGCACCGGATGCGCAGCGCGGCACTGCGTGCCGTCGCCGTCTTCCTCATCTTCTCGCCGCTGCTGACCAGCGTGGTGGTGCGGGCGTACGGCTGGAACGTGCTGCTCGGCGACGGCGGGGTGGTCAACCGCTTCCTGGTCGACATCGGGCTGATCGAGGCACCGCTGCGGATGATGTACGGCTTCCCCGCAGTGGTGATCGCCATGGTCCACGTCCTGCTGCCCTTCGCCGTCTTCCCACTGCTCGGCGTCGTCGCCCAGGTGCCGGCCTCGGCCATCGCGGCCGCCCACGATCTCGGCGCCAACCGGCACCAGGTCTTCTGGCGGGTCACCTTCCCGCTGACCCGGTACGGGGTGGTGCTCAGCCTCCAGCTCTGCTTCGCGTTGACCATCAGCGCGTTCGCCACCCCGGCCCTGCTCGGTGGCGGCCGGGTGCAGGTGCTCAGTGGGCTGGTCTACACCAACGTCGGTGCGGTCGACTGGCCGATGGCGGCCGTGCAGTCGTACGCGCTGCTGTTCATCGCCCTCGCGCTGGTCGGTGTCGTCAGCCTCGCCGCCCGACTGACCGGACGGAGGCGGGGATGAACCGCAACCGGGCCTTCACCCTCACCGCGCTCCTGCTCGGGCTGGCCTTCCTGGTCACCCCGCTGGTCTTCGTCGTGGTCAACTCCTTCAACGACTCCGGCTACGGTGCCTGGCCGCCGCCGGGCTGGTCGTTGCGCTGGTACGAACGCCTCGCCGAGCAGGACGGCTTCGGGCGGGCCGCGCTGCGCAGCCTCGGCATCGCCGCCGTCGCCGCCCTGGCGGCGAC
>NZ_SISL01000466.1:0-4566 GCF_004307965.1 Verrucosispora sp. SN26_14.1
CGGCCTGCGCCCGGAGCGGCTGCGGGTGACGTCGTACGACGGGCGGCACCGCTACCGCACCGGGCTGACCGGCTGGTACGTCGACCGGGGCCGCTCGCGGGCGGTGGACACCAGGGGGAACTTCTATCTGCTGACCGTGCCGAACAGTCTGCGTGCGCTGCTGTTCGGCACGGTCTGCCCGCCGGTCCCACCGCCGCTGGTGGTCGGCCGGGGTGGCCGTGACGGCGAGTCTCTGCCCCTGGCGGAACTGCTCGACCGGCGCCTAGACGCCGGTGACGACTGGCCCTGACGCTCCTCGCCGCCGACGCCGACCCTCTCAGCGTCGGTGGGTGTCGACCACCTCGGAGAGCGCCCGCTCCACCCGCTCGGCGCCGGCGGAGACCGAGAAGACCCGCTCGTAGTGCTGCCGACCGGCCTGCCCGAGCAGGTCGAGCTTCTCCCGGCCCAGGCCGCAGAGTTCGCGCAGCGCGGCGGCGATCGAGTCGGGGTCGCCAGGCCGGGCGGTGATCCCGGCTCCGCTGTCGCGGGCCACGTCGGCGGCGTCGCCCTCGGCGGCCACCAGCAGCGCCCGTCCGGCGGCCAGGGTGGCCTGCACCTTGCTCGGCATGGTGTACGCCGACATGCCGCCCGGCCGCAGGCTGACGTAGTGCGCGTCGCCGGTGGCCATCAGGGCGGGCATCCGTTCCCGGGGCAGTTGCCCGAGGAAGCGCACGTGGGCCGCGCCCAGCTCGTCGGCCCGGTGGCGCAGCCGTTCCTCGGTGGTGCCGGAGCCGGCGATCAGGCAGACCAGCCGGGGATCGGTCACCCGGGCGCAGGCGTCGACGAGCGAGTCGAGCCCCTGCGCCTCGCCGAGCGCACCGGCGTACACCAGGACCACCTGGTCGGGTCGCAGGCCTAGCTCCGCGCGCAGGTCACCGGCGCGGGGCCGGGGCGTCTCGTCGGCCCACATCGGGATGTGCCGCAGCTTCTCCCGGGGTACGCCACGACCGGCGAGCAGGTCCACGGCGCCGGGCGAGACACAGGCGACGCGGGCGGCGCTGCGGTACATCGCGTCGCACCAGCCGGCCATGCCCCGCTCGACGGTCCGGGACAGCCTCCCGGTGCCGAGGAAGCCGCTGGCCACCACGCTGTCCGGCCAGAGGTCGAGGACGTGCAGCAGCACGGGCACCCGGTGCGCGTACCGGGCGAACCACATCGGGAGCGCGACGCTGATCGGCGAGTTGCCCACCCAGAGCGCGTCCAGCCCGCGCAGCACCGGCGTGCCGGAGGCCAGCGCGGAGACCGCGAAGGAGCCGTAGTTGGCCACCCGGCGCAGCGCGGAACGGTCGTGGCTCGGATAGAGCGCGACCCGCCGGATCCTGGTCGCGCCGACGGTCTCGTCCCGGCGGCGGGCCATCCGGTAGCCAGGGGCCAGCCGCCCGGTCGGGTAGTTGGGGAAGCCGGTGAGCACCTGCACCTCGTGCCCCCGGCCGGCGAGGGCGGTGGCGAGCATCCCGGGCAGTGCGGCCGGGCCGGGCTCCGGGTCGAACCATTGCGTGAGCAGGCCGATCCGCATGTGCCTCATCCCGTCTCCACCTGGGCCAGCGGGCGTACCGGCGGCGCGGCACCGTCGGTGCGCCACAGCGCGGTCAGCGACTCGCGCAGGTCGTACGCGGGCGCCCAGCCGAGCACCCGCCCGGCACGTGTGGTGTCCGCGCACATCCACGGCACGGTGGCGGAGCGCCCGGCGTCGGCGGCGAAGCCGCCGTCCCGGATGTCACCGGTGAACCCGGCCACCTCGGCCAGCAGGCGGACCACGTCGCGGACGGCCACCGCCCGGCCACTGCCGACGTTGACGACGCGGTCGGTCGTGGGCGCGCTGCGTGCCGCCGCCAGGACCGCCGACGCCACGTCCCGCACGTCGACGAAGTCGCGGTACGTGTCGTGCAGGCCCAGCGCGATCCCGTCGTCCCCGGCGGCGTGCGCCGACCTGATCATCCCGGTGACCCGACCGAGCACGTTGCCTGCGGGGATGCCGGGTCCGACCGGGTTGAAGACCCGCAGCACGACCGTGTCGACCCGGCCGGCCGCACCGGCCAGTTCCGCCAGCCGGGTCGCGGTCAGGTGACTGAGCCCGTACTCGCTGACCGGCGCGCACGGGTGGTCCTCGGACACCGCGAGGCCGTACGGCACGGCACCGTACTCGGCGGCCGACCCGATCCGGACCAGCCGGGCCGCCGGTACGGCCTCGGCCATCGCCTCGACGAGCTTGGCAGTGGCCAGCACGTGTGCGCGCACGAAGTCGTACCCGGAGCCGACGATCCGGCCGGCGGCGGACACCACCACGTCGGGCCGTTCCCGGGCCAGCAGCGCGATCAGCGCCGGCAGCTCGATGCGGACCAGGTCGCAGGCCATCCGGTCGGGCGCCCGGACGTCGGCGTGCGCGGCGAGCAGGGCCCGGACGTGCCGCCCGAGGAACCCGCCGGCACCGAGCAGCAGGACCCGGTTCATCGGCGGTACGCGGGATCCGCCTCGGAGACCGACGACTGTGGTGGATTGCCGGTGAACTCGTGCCAGGTGGCCGCCCCCGGCGCGGAGATGCCCTGGCGGCTTGCCACCACCCAGACGGTGGCCAGCACGATCTTCAGGTCCAGCAGGAAGGAGCACCGGTCGACGTACTCGACGTCGTGGGCGAACTTGGCCTGCCACTCCAGCGCGTTGCGGCCACGGACCTGCGCGAGCCCGGTGATGCCGGGCCGTACGTCGTGCCGGCGGGCCTGCTCCGGGCTGTAGAGGTCGAGGTACTGCACCAGGTGCGGGCGGGGGCCGACGACGCTCATCTCGCCCCGCAGCACGTTCCAGAACTCCGGCAGTTCGTCCAGGCTGCTGGCCCGCAGCCAGCGGCCGACCCGGGTCAGGCGTTGCGCGTCGGTGACCAGCCCCCGGTCCGGGTCGGGGTGCCGCATGGTCCGGAACTTGACCATCTCGAACAGCTCGCCGTGCAGGCCGGGACGCTTGTGCCGGAACAGCACCGGCCGACCGTGGGCGATCAGCACCACGAGGGCCACCAGGGCCATCAACGGTGCGCCCAGGACCAGGACGAGGAGGGCGCCCACGACGTCGAGCAGCCGCTTCCACCGGTCGTAGGGTCGCCGGAGCGCCGGGTCCTCGGCGATTCCGCGCCGGTCGCTGGCCTCGCCGGGAGCCCCGGCACGCGTGTGCGTCGCATGGAGAGCAACTTTTGGCATGCGATACGCATATCATTCTCCACTGCACCGGATCGCGCTTTCACATTTTGTGGCGCGCGGTTCGGACCGTACGGTGGAATGAATGGCGCTCGCTTTTATCCACCCACTCCGGAAATCCGAACGAGACTCCTTTTCAAATTCGGTAAAGCCGACCCGGACCAGTTCGTGAATCGGTATGTTCGCCGGTGGATGCTGTCCCGACTCACCGCGGAACACTCGACAGGGAACAGGCAGGGCCAGATGTGATTTCCTCGCTTTCGGACAGGCGATTTCTGATTACCGGTGGCACCGGGTCATTCGGCCAGACGATGGTCTCCCGGCTGCTCGACGCCGGCGCCACCGAGGTACGGGTCCTCAGCCGCGACGAATCCAAGCAGGACGCGATGCGGCACCGTCTGCGCGACGACCGGGTCCGCTACTACGTGGGTGACGTCCGCGACTACGACAGTGTGCTCAAGGCTGCCCGGGGCATGGAGTTCGTCTTCCACGCCGCCGCCCTGAAGCAGGTCCCGTCCTGCGAGTTCTTTCCGCTGGAGGCGCTGCGCACGAACGTGCTCGGCAGCGCGAACGTGGTCGAGGCCTGCGAACGGGTCGGCGTCGAGACGCTGGTGCTGCTCAGCACCGACAAGGCCGTCTACCCGGTGAACGCGATGGGGATGACCAAGGCCCTGATGGAGAAGGTGGCCCAGGCGCACGCCCGGAACAACGCACAGGCCCGGACCCGGGTCTGCTGTGTGCGCTACGGCAACGTGATGTACTCGCGCGGCTCGGTCATCCCGCTGTTCATCGAGCAGATCCGCCGGGGCGCGCTGCCGACCGTCACCGAACCGTCGATGACCCGCTTCCTGATGTCGTTGGCGCAGTCGGTCGACCTGGTCGAGCACGCCTTCCGCCACGGACAGCCGGGCGACGTGTTCATCCGCAAGGCCGACGCCTGCACCATCGGCGACCTGGCCACCGCCCTGTGCAACCTGTTCGGGGTGCCCGCCAAGTTCGACGTGCTCGGCATCCGGCACGGGGAGAAGCTCTACGAGACCCTGGCCAGCCGGGAGGAACTCGCCCACGCCGAGGACCTGGGGGAATTCCTCCGGGTGCCGGTGGACAGCCGCGACCTGAACTACGCCCTCTATTTCGAGGAGGGCAACGTCGAGCGGGGCGCGCTGGCCGACTTCCACTCGCACAACGCCCGCCGGCTCTCCGTACCGGAGATCGAGGCGCTGTTGCGGACCCTGCCCGAGGTACGGGCGCAGCTCGAGGCCGCGGCGGCCGCCGTCGTACCCGCATGACCGAGCGGCGCGGTGCCGACCCGGTCGCGGGCGGCGGCGCGACGGAACGGGTG
>NZ_SISL01000467.1:0-4564 GCF_004307965.1 Verrucosispora sp. SN26_14.1
GCGTACGCCCTCGGCACCGCGGGCAGCCGACGGCGACCGGCCGGCGGTGGTACGCGACTCGGCGCGGACACCTCCGCCCTCCCGGCCGACGCCGGGCCGACCGGTGCGTCCCGGCCGGCGGGCCGGACGTTGACCACCCGGCGTGCGGCGCTGCTGCATCACACCCCTCCCCCGAGGTTCACCACCCGTCAGGCGGAACGGTAACGCGGGAAGGCGCCCGCACCGGCGTACCGCGCCGCGTCGCCCAGCTCCTCCTCGATGCGCAGGAGCTGGTTGTACTTGGCCACCCGGTCGGAGCGGGCCGGGGCACCGGTCTTGATCTGGCCGCAGCCGGTGGCCACCGCGAGGTCGGCGATGGTGGTGTCCTCGGTCTCGCCGGACCGGTGGCTCATCATGCACATGAAGCCGGCCCGGTGGGCCAGGTCGACCGCGTCCAGGGTCTCGGTCAGCGAGCCGATCTGGTTGACCTTCACCAGCACCGCGTTCGCCGCCCGCTCGGCGATGCCCCGGGCGATGCGCTGCGGGTTGGTGACGAACAGGTCGTCGCCGACGATCTGGACCCGGTCACCGATCGCGGTGGTCAGCGTCTGCCAGCCGGTCCAGTCGTCCTCGGCCAGCGGGTCCTCGATCGACACGATCGGGTACGCGTCGGCGAGCTTGGTGTAGTACTCGCTCATCTCCTCGGCGCTCTTGGCGACACCCTCGAACGTGTACCGCCCGTCGGAGAAGAACTCGGTGGCAGCCACGTCCAGGGCGAAGACGATGTCGGTGCCGAGCGTGTAGCCGGCCTTCTCCACCGCCTCGGCGATCAGGTCGAGCGCGGCGGCGTTGGTGGGCAGGTTCGGGGCGAAGCCGCCCTCGTCACCGAGCCCGGTCGACAGGTCCTTCTTCTTCAGCACGGTCTTGAGCGCGTGGTAGACCTCGGCACCCGAGCGCAGCGCCTCCCGGAAGCTCGGCGCGCCGATCGGCGCGATCATGAACTCCTGGATGTCGACGTTGCTGTCGGCGTGCGCCCCGCCGTTGAGGATGTTCATCATCGGCACCGGGAGCAGGTGCGCGTTCGGCCCACCCAGGTAACGGAAGAGGCTCAGCCCGGCACTGCCGGCCGCCGCCTTGGCCACCGCCAGCGAGACACCGAGGATGGCGTTCGCGCCCAGCTCGCCCTTGTTGTCGGAGCCGTCGATGTCCAGCATCTTCTGGTCGATCACCCGCTGCTCGCTGGCGTCGTACCCGATGAGCTGGTCGACGATGCGGTCCTCGATGTTGGCGACCGCCTTCTCCACTCCCTTGCCCAGGTAGCGGCCCTTGTCACCGTCGCGCAGCTCGACCGCCTCGAAGGCGCCGGTGGAGGCGCCGGAGGGCACCGCCGCTCGGGAGATCGTGCCGTCGTCCAGCCCGACCTCGACCTCGACCGTCGGGTTACCCCGCGAGTCCAGGATCTCCCGAGCCTCGATTACCTCGATGGTTGCCACTGAGTCGCTCCTCGTTCGTGTCGTCTCGTGCGGTATGGGCCGCGACGGTGCGGCTGAGGCAGGTGTTGAACGCAGCGTATCGGTCCCCGTTCCGCCGCACCGCGACCGGGCGGGCCGCGACCCGCTCCGTGAGCGCCGACGGGTCGGACATTCCCGAATTCTCGTGCGTCAACCGGCAACGGGTTTGCACGAGCGGGACCTGATCGATCAGGCTTGGCGCCATGCCCGCCGCTTCGACCACCCTCCGTACGCTCGCCGTGTCGGTCATTGCGTTGCTCACCGTCACCGGCTGTCAGGCTCTGGACGACGCCGGACGGGCCATGGGACGGGCCGACGTGGTCAACGACCTCGCCGCCCGGATCGACCGGGCGCTGGAGTTGACCTACTCGGCGCAGTACCAACTCGCGGGCGGACGCACCGCGTCGATCAACCAGTCCCAGGACCCGGCCCGGTCCGCGTACGAGTGGCCGGACGGCAAGCTGACCGCCACCGCCGAGGCGACCACCCGCTGCGAGGCCGACGACGGGCGCACGGTCTGCACGCTCGAAGCGCCGCCCGCCCCGAACAGCAAACCGCCGGTGGTCGTCTTCGCCGCCGCCGAACGCGAGGGCCTGGTCACGCCGCCGCTGGTGATGGGCCTGCTGACCAGTGCCGCGCTGGACCCCGGAGCGGTCATCACCCAGAGCGAGACCACCGTCGCCGGACACCATGCCACCTGCGTCGACGTCCGCCAGACGGCCGGGAGCTTCAACGCCTGCGTGACCGGAGAGGGCGTGCTCGGCAGCTTCACCGGCCAGATCGACGGCGTACCGGTGGAGCTGGCGTTGAGCCGCTACCAGGAGCAGGTCGACGGCGCGGCGTTCGAGCTGCCGCCGGGCGCCGGCGTGGTGGACCGCCGACCGAGCGATTCCTAAGCATTCCGCACTTCTCACCCCAGAAGCGCGCCTGAGTAGTGCTACTCACGCGCCGACCGGCCCGCGGTGGTCACAGTGACACCATGACCGAAACTCAGCGTCCGGCCCCCGGCCAGCTCCGCAGCCGCCGCGACCGGGTCGTCGCGATCGTCACCGTGCCAGCGTGGTACGCGGTGCTCTACATCGCCTTCGTCGGCTGGGTCGCCTGGCAGTCCCGAACCGGCGTGGACGGTTGGGAAGACCTGATCCTCTTCGCCGCCATCGCTTTCGGGGCGCTCGTGTTCGTCCTGAGCAGCGCGATCGGCATGGGGACCATGGCGATCCGGGTACGCAGCGCCGCGTGGACCGCCGGCCCGATCCTCTCCGGTACCGTCGCCGCGGTGATCGGGCTGGCCGGCTGCGCCCTGGTCGCCCTGGCCATCCGGCTCCTGGATCGATGATCCGCCGGGTGGGCTGCTGCGGATGGGCTGAGCGGTGACAGCTCGGCTGGTCCCACCACGGCGGCCTCACACCCCCAGGAGGGTACGCAGGTGGCGCGGCGGCGGGCAGTTGTGCGCCAGCATCTCGTCGTGCCAGTCCCGCAGGGGCACCTCGGACGGGCGGGCCCCGGCGATGTCGGCGACCTCCGCGTACCCGACGAAGTAGGTGGAGAGCTGGGCCGAGGTGAGCAGCGAGCGGCGCCACTTGCCGGCCGCCTCACCCTCCTCCTGGAAGCCCCGCCCGGTCAGCAGCGCCATCGCCTCCGCCTCGGGCACCTCCTCGGCGTGCACCAACTGGTCCAGCAACGCGTTGAGGGTCATCCGCAACTGCATCTTGAGCTGCTGCAACCGCACCGGTAGCCCGCCGAACCCGTGCCCGGCCATCAGCTCCTCGGCGTAGACCGCCCAACCCTCGACGAACGGACCCGACCGGGTCAGCGCCCGGACCCGGGTCGTGCCCCGGTGCCGACGGGCGTGGGCGAGCTGGAGGAAGTGACCCGGCATCGCCTCGTGCACGGTCAGGTTCCTGATCATGTGATCGTTGTACTCGCGGTAGAACGACTCCACCCGGTGCGCCGACCAGTCCGTCGGAGTCGGCGCGATGCAGTAGAACGTGGGCAGGTCGGCGATCTCCAGCGCGCCCGGCGCGTCGCAGTAGGCCACCGCCACGCCGCGCGCGAACTGCGGCATCACCTGGATCACGCAGGGGTCCTCCGGCACGCTCACCAGGTCGTACGCGCGGACGAAGTCACTCGCCTCGTCCATCGTGATCGAGGCCAGGTCGACGATGGTGTGGTCGTCCGGGTGCTCGGCGGCGAGCAGGTCCAACGCGCGGCGTACCGTCTCGTCGTCGGCCGGACCACCGACCAGCTCGACCGCCGCCGCGCGGATCTCCTCGCCGACCCGGTCCAGGTTGGCCCAGGCCCGCCGCTGGATCTCGGCCGCGCCCAACTCGGTGTCGAGCGTGTGCCACAGGCGCGCCTCCCAGCGCCGCCGCCCCAACCGGGGATCCCGCCCCGGCCCGTCGTCGGCGGCCAACCCGAGACGCAGCCAGGCGACGAACTCCTCCAGCGCGGCGATCGCCGCAGTCGCCGCCGGCTCGATCCGGTCGGCCAGTGCCGGAGCCTGCGCGAGCAGTTCCGGCACCTCGTCCCGGACCAGCGCGGCGGCACCGGTGAACTGCCCGACCGCCGTCTCGGCGTGGATCCGGGGCATGTCGCGCAGCGTCGCCCGCGCGGTCGCCAACGCGTCCGGTACGGCGCCGAGCCGGCCGGCGAGCGCGGTCAGCCGCTCCTCGATCGGCGCGTACGGCCGGGCGACGAGGGCGTGCAGCAACGGACCGGGATTGTGCGCGAGCGGGTCCCACTCGTGCGCCCGGATCTCGGTCAGCTCGAAGAGTTCCCGGTCGACAGCCGCCGCGAGCAGTGCGTGATCCACCTGCTCCTCGACGTCACCCGGGTCCGGGTCGATCTCGCACAGCACGCTGGCCGCGTCCACGAGCATGGCCCGGTCGGCCGCCACCGCGTCGGCGGAGAGATCCGGCAACCGGTCGTCGTACCGGTGGTCCCCGACCGAGGTGGCCACCCCCGGCCGACTGACCAGCAACGCCTCGACGATCCGCTCCGCCACCACCTCGAACTTCTCCACCCCCCGACCCTAACCACCCGACCCACCCCCCGCCGCTGTAGCCGCCCCCCCC
>NZ_SISL01000468.1:0-4548 GCF_004307965.1 Verrucosispora sp. SN26_14.1
CTAGTCTCGTGGGCTCGGAGAGGTGTATAAGAGCCAGGGCCGCCGCCTCGGGCATCACCCGGGTGCCCTGCGGGCCGACCTCGGGAGGCGGCGCCACGGTGGTACGCGCGTCGTCCTCGGACGGTGTCGACCCGCTCCGCCCGGCGGCCTCGTCGACCGGACGGGTCGCGTCGACCTCGTCCACGGACCGGGTCGGATCGACCTCATCCGCACGTCGAGTCGGATCGGCCTCGTCCACGCGTCGGGTCGCGTCGGCCTCGTGTGCGTCGGGTGTCGGATCGGTCCCGGCCCGTGTCTGGTCGGGCGTGTTCGCGGCTCGGGTCTGGTCGATCTCGGCTCGGGTCGGGTCGAGCGGTACGGCTGGTGGGGCGGGGTGGGTCGGTCCTGCGGGACTGGTCGGGTCGGCGTCGCCGACCGGCTGGGTCTCGTCCGCCGCCGAGGTGGTGGCGGGCGGTGCGGGGTCGAGGGTCTGCTCCTGGGTGACCGCTGACTCCCCGTTCCGGTGTGTGTCCGGACGGTTCCCGTCGACCGGCCGGTCTGCTCCCGGCTGCGGCTCCGGCATCGCGGCAATCTCCTCTCACGCCGACCCGAGGCTAGTACCGGTGTGCCACCGGGGCAGAACCAGGCTGGTACCCATGCCCGCTTGTTAGGAAGGGACCCTTCCTATGCACCAGGCGTTAGGAAGGGTCCCTTCCTTACATCAGTGGCGGTCGCCGGTGTGGTGGAGGGCCGATTCCGCTGGTGCCCTTCTCGGCCAGGTGTGGCGTGGTGGCCGATGGGTGGGCGCGTACCCTTGGGCATCATGAGCGTCCCGTCCACCACTCCGCGTCCTGTCGCGGCCAACTCCGTCTGGCCCCGCCTGGAGCCGCTGCTGCCCCAGGTGACCAAGCCCATCCAGTACGTCGGTGGCGAACTGGGTGCGGTGGTCAAGGAGTGGGACTCCGCGACCGTGCGCTGGGCGCTGATGTATCCGGACGCGTACGAGGTGGGCCTACCCAATCAGGGCGTGCAGATTCTCTACGAGGTGCTCAACGAGCTCCCCGACACGCTCGCCGAGCGGACGTACGCGGTCTGGCCGGACCTGGAGCGGCTGATGCGCACCCACGAGGTGCCGCAGTTCACCGTCGACGCGCACCGTCCGGTCGGTGACTTCGACCTGTTCGGCGTCTCGTTCGCCACCGAGCTGGGCTACACCAACCTGCTCACCGCCGTCGACCTGGCCGGCATCCCGCTGCTCGCGGTCGACCGCACCGACGCCGACCCGGTGATCGTGGCCGGCGGGCACGCCGCGTTCAACCCGGAGCCCATCGCCGACTTCGTCGACGCCGCCGTGCTCGGTGACGGCGAGGAGGCGGTCCTGGAGATCACCGCGATCGTCCGGGAGTGGAAGGCGGAGGGCTCGCCCGGTGGCCGGGACGAGCTGCTGCTGCGGCTGGCCCGCACCGAGAGCGTCTACGTGCCGCGCTTCTACGACGTGGACTACCTGCCCGACGGCCGGATCCAGCGGGTCGTGCCGAACCGGGCGGACGTGCCGTTCCGGGTGCACAAGCGCACCACGATGGATCTGGACGCGTGGCCGTACCCGCGCAAGCCGCTGGTCCCGCTCGCCGAGACGGTGCACGAGCGGTACGCGGTGGAGATCTTCCGGGGTTGCACCCGGGGCTGCCGGTTCTGCCAGGCGGGCATGATCACCCGCCCGGTGCGGGAGCGGTCCATCACCACGGTCGGGCAGATGGTGCAGCAGGGGCTGGAGTTCTCCGGCTTCCACGAGGTGGGTCTGCTGTCGCTCTCCTCCGCCGACCACTCCGAGATCGGTGACATGTGCTCCGGCCTCGCCGAGCAGTACCAGGGCACCAACGTGTCGCTGTCGCTGCCGTCGACCCGGGTGGACGCGTTCAACATCGATCTCGCCCAGGAGCTGTCCCGCAACGGCCGCCGGACCGGGCTGACCTTCGCCCCGGAGGGCGGGTCGGAGCGGATCCGCAAGGTGATCAACAAGATGGTGTCGAAGGACGACCTCATCCGCACCGTGGTCACCGCGTACACCAACGGCTGGCGGCAGGTGAAGCTCTACTTCATGTGCGGCCTGCCCACCGAGACCGACGAGGACGTCCTCGAGATCGCCGACATGGCCCACGAGGTCATCCGGGCCGGTCGCGCCGCCACCGGCTCGAAGGACATCCGCTGCACCGTGTCCATCGGCGGGTTCGTGCCGAAGCCGCACACCCCGTTCCAGTGGGCGTCGATGCAGCGCCCGGAGGTCATCGACCACCGGCTCAAGCTGCTCAAGCAGGCGATCAACTCGGATCGTTCGCTGGGGCGGGCGATCGGTTTCCGCTACCACGACGGTGAGCCCTCGTTGATCGAGGGACTGCTGTCCCGGGGTGACCGCCGCGTCGGCGCGGTGATCCGCCGGGTGTGGGAGAACGGCGGCCGGTTCGACGGCTGGAGCGAGCACTTCTCGTACCAGCGCTGGGTGGAGGCGGCCACCGAGGTGCTGCCCGGGTTCGGGGTGGACCTCGACTGGTACACCACTCGCGAGCGCGAGGAGCTGGAGGTCCTGCCCTGGGACCACCTGGACTCCGGCCTGGACAAGGACTGGCTCTGGCAGGACTGGCAGGACTCCCTCAGCGAGTACGAGCAGGACGACTGCCGCTGGACGCCCTGCTTCGACTGCGGCGTCTGCCCGACCATGGACACCGAGATCCAGATCGGCCCGACCGGGCGGAAGCTGCTCCCGTTGACCCCGGTCAACGGTCTGAAGCTGCCCACCGGCGCGCAACAGTGACCCCGGGGCCCCGGGCGGGGTCCGACACCGAGGAGCAGGACGATCAGTAGGAAACCTCAGCCCGAGGGTGGCCAGGCGCCGGTCGTCCAGCGCGTCCGGATCCGGTACGCCAAGCGTGGCCCGCTGCGGTTCACCTCGCACCGCGACTTCGCCCGGGCGTTCGAGCGGGCGCTGCGTCGTGCCGGCGTACCGGTGGCCTTCTCCCAGGGCTTCACCCCGCACCCCAAGATCTCGTACGCCAGCGCCGCGCCGACCGGCGTCGCCAGCGAGGCGGAGTACCTGGAGATCGGCCTGCGCGAGGAGGTGGACCCGGCGCAGTTGCGCGAGGCGCTGGACACGGCGCTCTCGCCCGGCCTCGACGTGCTCGACGCGGTGGTGGCCACCGGCAGCGGGCTGGCCGACCGGATCCAGGCGTCCCACTGGCGGATCGAGCTGCCGGAGGTGGATCCCGAGATCCTGACCAAGGCGGTGACCGCGTTCCTGGCGGCCGACGAGGTGCTGGTGGAACGGATGACCAAGCAGGGGCGGCGGACCTTCGACGCTCGTGTCGCCGTCACCCGCATCGATATGATCACGTCGTCGGCGACGCCTTCCGTGGCCCCGGCCGTACCGTGTGCGATACTCGAACTGGTCGTGCGGCAGGTCACCCCGTCCGTACGGCCCGATGACGTCCTTTCCGGCTTCCGCGTGGTGGCCGGCCTGGAGCCGCCGGTAGCCCCGAAGGTGACCCGGCTGGCTCAGGGCACGCTGACCGCGCAGGGTGCGATCGTGGATCCGCTTGACGCGGACCGCGACGGGGCAACCATCGGCGGGCGCTGACCGACGGTCGGTGCTCAGACAGGCAGACTTCGCCGGTCGCGCACGCCCGTGCGCCCGGGGAAACACCTTTGCGGCGACCCTGCGTGGCAGCGCTCACCCGCGCCCGGGGAAGCCAGAACTGGAGAACGTCCATGCTCGAGAACGAGCCCGAGGGCGGCGAACGGACCGGTGCGAACCCGGCCGGCGAGACCGCTGAGACCAGCACCACCGGCACGGCGGGCAGCGCCTCACCGGTGGCCCCCGACGCGTCGGAGGAGACCTCCGGCACCGTGAGCGGTGCGGCGGACCTGGGCAGTCCGTCCGCCGCCGAGGCACCACCGCGCAGGCGGGCCACCCGTCGCCGGGCCACCCCGGTCACGCAGCCGGAGCAGATCGACGCCCCGGTCGAGGCGTCCAGCGACCCGGCGCCGGGCAGCTCGGAGGCGCCGCAGGCGGAGGTCTTCGCCCCGGTCTCCGGTGACCTGGACGAGGCGCCGAAGACGCCCCGGCGACGCCGCAAGGCCACCACCGCGTCGAAGACCGCCGAGGAGCCGCTGGCCGTGGCCGAGGTCGAGGCCGCCGACGGGGACGTGGTACCGCCGGTGAAGGTGACCCGTACCCGTCGCAAGAAGGCCGCCGCGCCGCCGGCCGAGGTTCCGGCGGTGGTCGAGGAGCCGGCGGTCGAGGAGCCGGCACCTGCGGCCGGTACCGACTTCGGTGCGGCCGCGCTGCCCCCCGAGGGCGGCGCGCCGGTCGAGGAGACCGAGAGCGACCCGGCCGAGACGGTGACCCCGACGGAGCCGGAGGCCGAGCCCGCACCGGAACCCCGCTCCCGTCGACGGCGTGCCGCGCTCAGCGCGCCGACGGTGTTGTTCATGGCGCCGGAGGAGGTCACGGCCCGCGCCGCCGCCGCTGCGGCTGCTGCGGCCGCACCGCCCGTCGAGGAGGAGACGCCCGAGGAG
>NZ_SISL01000469.1:0-4475 GCF_004307965.1 Verrucosispora sp. SN26_14.1
GTGCTGGGGCCGCCGTGGTCGCCGGCCGGCTCCGCGTCGGGGTCCCGGCCGGTGTCGGGCTCCCCCCTGCGGGCGGCCTGAGCGGCCCGCACGCAGTAGAACGCGCCGGAGCGGTAGTGCAGCAGGGCCGGGTCGGTGGGGCGTAGCGCCGCGGCGACCCCGGCGTTGCCCTCGTGCCCGGCCGAACCGATCGTGTAGTAGCCCTCGCCGAAGCCGCGGAGCCAGCGTCCGGCGAGGTCGAGTTGGCGGCTGGTGACCTGTGCGTCGAAGAGGTCCAACAGCTCTGCGCCGGTCAGCGTGGCACCGTCGGCCACCGGCTGTGCCGGGTCGGCGCGGCGCCCCGGCGCGGCGAGGGCGGCCAGGGCCTCCCGGAACCGGTCGTCGAGATCCTGCGGGGTGGTCACGTCCGACAGCATTACCGACCGAGGCACGCCTCGCCCACCTGAGCACGTTTCACGCACCTGGGACGGCGCGGCGCCCGACTACGTCCCGAGCCGCTCCGGGCAACCGCCGTCGGAGACCTTCCAGACGAGTTCGCCGAGCGCCGCCAACTCCTCCGTGCTGAGTCCGGCCAGCAGTCGTGAGTCGGACAGCACCCCGTGGACCCGGTCCCGCATCCGCCGGCCCGCCTCGGTCACCACCAGGGTCCGCTGCCGCCGGTCGTCCGGGTCGGCACGACGCTCCACCAGCCCGGCCCGCTCCAGCTTGTCGACCAGCGCGGTCACGTTGGACCGGTCGCAGCGCAACTGCCCGGCCAGCTCACGGGCGGGCAGCGGGTGGTCCGGGTCCAGTTCGTAGAGCGCGCGGGCGACCGCCGGGGTCAGCCCCAGTGCGGCGATCTCGCTGTCCTGGTGGTGCCGCAGGGCGGCGGCCACGTGCATGATCCGCCGGACCGTGTCGCCGGCCACCCGGGACCGGTCGGCCCCACCCGGGCCGACCAGGGTGGCGGGTGGTCGCGGCATGGTCGACATTCTACGATCCGGCCACGTTCGGGCAGTTCCGCCGTTACGTCGGCGGCGCGCCGCCGGGACGGTCGCCTCGCGGTGGCCGGCCGGGCGGGTGTGGTGGTCAGCCGGGCAGGAAGGAGAAGCGGACCTGCCGGCTGGAGTTGTCCCCGTTGGTGTCGACCAGGCAGACGGACTGCCAGGTACCCAGGGCGAGCCGGCCGCCGAGCACGGGCAGCGTCGCGTACGGGGCGACGAAGGCGGGCAGCACGTGGTCGCGGCCGTGTCCGGGCGAACCGTGCCGGTGCTGCCAGCGGTCGTCGGTGGGCAGCAGCGCGTCCAGCGCGGTGAGCAGGTCGTCGTCGGAGCCGGCGCCGGTCTCGATGATGGCCACCCCGGCGGTGGCGTGCGGCACGAACACGTGCAGCAGCCCGTCGCCCTGCCCGGCGAGGAACTGCTCGGCCTCGGCGGTGATGTCCCGGACGGTCGGCCGGGAACCGGTCCGGATGCTGATCACCTCACTACGCATACCCCCCATTCTGCCCGGTTACGAAACCTTGTACCGGCGCGCTCGGCGGCGTTTCCTGGCAAGATCGTCTACTACCCGTCCGGGCCTGCGCGGCGACGCGAAGTTACTGTTCGGTACGTGTGTCGCGCGTCGCCCTTGGGCCGGGTGGACGTGACGGCGAGTGCCGCGACGGGGCAGGATGGCGCTAGAGACCTATCCCACACACAACCGAGGGAACGCCTGTGGCTACGGAACGCAAGCGCCCGGTGATCACGGCCGGACTGCCGAGCCAGCTTCCGGATACCGACCCTGAAGAGACCAGCGAATGGGTCGAGTCGCTCGACGGTGTCATCGATGATCGTGGCACCAAGCGGGCGCGATACGTGATGCTGCGCCTGTTGGAGCGCGCCCGTGAGCGCCAGGTCGGCGTACCGTCGCTGACCACCACCGACTACCTCAACACGATCCCGCCGGAGCGCGAACCCTGGTTCCCGGGTGACGAGCACATCGAGCGCCGGATCCGGGCGTACGTGCGGTGGAACGCGGCGATGCTGGTGCACCGTGCGCAGCGTCCCGAGATCGGCGTCGGCGGACACATTTCCACCTTCGCCAGCTCGGCCTCGCTCTACGAGGTGGGCTTCAACCACTTCTTCCGGGGCAAGAACCACCCGGGTGGCGGCGATCACATCTTCTACCAGGGGCACGCCTCCCCCGGTATGTACGCCCGGGCGTTCCTGGAGGGTCGGCTCAGCGAGAACCAGCTCGACGGCTTCCGGCAGGAGCTGTCGCACCCCGGCGGCGGGCTCCCGTCGTACCCGCACCCCCGGCTGATGCCGGACTTCTGGGAGTTCCCCACCGTCTCGATGGGGCTGGGCGGGCTGAACGCCATCTACCAGGCCCGGTTCAACCGCTACCTCCAGCACCGGGGCATCAAGGACACCTCCGACCAGAACGTCTGGGCCTTCCTCGGTGACGGCGAGATGGACGAGCCGGAGACCCTGGGCGCGATCGGCGTGGCCGCCCGGGAGGAGCTGGACAACCTCACCTTCGTGATCAACTGCAACCTCCAGCGCCTGGACGGTCCGGTCCGCGGCAACGGCAAGGTGATGCAGGAGCTGGAGGCGTTCTTCCGGGGCGCCGGTTGGAACGTCATCAAGGTGGTCTGGGGCCGGGAGTGGGACCCGCTGCTCGCCGCCGACACCGACGGCGCGCTGGTCAACCTGATGAACACCACGCCGGACGGCGACTACCAGACCTACAAGGCGGAGTCCGGGGCGTACGTCCGGGAGCACTTCTTCGGTCGGGACGCGCGGACCCGCAAGATGGTCGACGGCCTGAGCGACGACGAGATCTGGAACCTCAAGCGCGGCGGGCACGACTACCGCAAGCTCTACGCGGCCTACAAGGCGGCGACGGAGCACACCGGGCAGCCGACGGTGATCCTGGCCAAGACGATCAAGGGCTGGACGCTCGGCCAGCACTTCGAGGGCCGCAACGCCACGCACCAGATGAAGAAGCTGACGCTGGACGACCTGAAGACGTTCCGCGACCGGCTCTACCTGGACATCCCGGACTCGGCGCTGGAGGACAACCCGTACCTGCCGCCGTACTACCGGCCGGACGAGAAGTCCGACGAGATGCAGTACCTGCACGAGCGGCGCAAGAACCTCGGCGGCTACCTGCCGAGCCGGCGGACCGAGGCCAAGCCCCTGGCCATCCCCGGCAGCGAGCGCTTCGCCGACGTCAAGCGGGGCTCGGGCAAGCAGAAGGTGGCCACCACGATGGCCTTCGTCCGGCTGCTCAAGGACCTGATGAAGGACAAGCAGTTCGGCAGGCGCTGGGTGCCGATCATCCCGGACGAGGCACGGACCTTCGGCCTGGACTCGATCTTCCCGACCGCCAAGATCTATTCGCCGCACGGTCAGCGGTACACCTCGGTCGACCGGGAGCTGTTCCTGTCGTACAAGGAGTCGACCGCCGGTCAGATCCTGCACGAGGGCATCAACGAGGCCGGCTCGGTCGCCTCGTTCACCGCCGCCGGTTCGTCGTACGCCACGCACGACGAACCGATGATCCCGATGTACATCTTCTACTCGATGTTCGGGTTCCAGCGCACCGGTGACGGTTTCTGGGCGGCGGCCGACCAGATGGCCCGTGGTTTCGTGCTCGGCGCCACCGCCGGTCGCACCACGCTCAACGGCGAGGGCCTCCAGCACGAGGACGGCCACTCGCTGCTGCTCGCGGCCACGAACCCGGCCGTCGTCGCGTACGACCCGGCGTTCGCGTTCGAGATCGCGCACATCGTGGAGAACGGCCTGCACCGGATGTACGGCGAGGAGCAGGAGAACGTCTTCTACTACCTCACCATCTACAACGAGCCGATCCACCAGCCGGCCGAGCCGGAGGGCGTCGACGCCGAGGGCATCGTCAAGGGCATCTACCGGTACGCGGCGGCCCCGTCGGTGGAGGGTGACGCCCCCCGGGCGAACGTGCTCGCCTCCGGCACCGGCATGCAGTGGGCGCTCAAGGCGCAGCAGCTGCTCGCCCAGGACTGGGGGGTGGCCGCCGACGTCTGGTCGGTGACCTCCTGGACCGAGCTGCGGCGGGACGCGGTCGAGTGTGAGGCGTACAACCTCCTGCACCCGGGCGCGGAGCAGCGGGTGCCGTACATCCAGCAGAAGCTGGCCGACGCCGACGGGCCGAAGGTCGCGGTCAGCGACTGGATGCGCGCGGTGCCGGACCTGATCTCCCGCTGGGTGCCCGGTGACTGGACCTCCCTGGGCACCGACGGCTTCGGCCTGTCGGACACCCGGCACGCGCTGCGCCGGCACTTCCGCGTCGACGCCGAGTCGATCGCGGTCGCCACGCTGCGGCAGCTCGCGCTGCGCGGCGTCGTACCGGCGCACGTACCGGCCGAGGCGGCCAAGAAGTACGCCATCGACGACGTGAACGCCGCCCCGGTCGGCGAGACCGGCGGCGACAGCTAGTACCGCACGCACTGAGAGCTGTCTCTTATACACATT
>NZ_SISL01000047.1:0-23334 GCF_004307965.1 Verrucosispora sp. SN26_14.1
GCCACGCACCCGGCCGACGGGTCGCCCGGACCGGCCATCCGGGGGCGGGCCAGGCAGGTGGGTACGGGGTCTCCGGCGCTCGTCACGGACCGGCAGCCTAGCCGATCGACGGCGCCCACCGGTCCACCGACGGCCCGCCGGTGTGCCTCACAGCACCCGTGGCGGCGTGTTGCCGGCGGCCACGATCGCCCGCCGGATCGGCACCGCCAGCAGCAGCAGGAACCCGACCACGAAGAAGATCAGCAGGGAGACCAGGCCCACCCGGTAGGAGTTGGTGAGCTGGAACACCAGACCGAACGCGAGCGGCCCCAACCAACTGGTGCCCTTGTCGCTGATCTCGTAGAAGCCGTAGTACTCGCCCTCCTTGCCGGCGGGGATGAGCTGGCTGAACAGCGATCGGCTCAGCGCCTGGCTGCCGCCGAGGACCAGGCCGATGGCGGCGCCGAGCACCATGAACGGCACCGGTGCCTCGGCCGGCAGCCGGAACGCGCCGAGGATCACCGCGGTCCACAGCACCAGGCTCAGCAGGATCGTCTTCCACGCGCCGATCCGCCCGGCCAGCCAGCCGAGGCCGAGCGCGCCCCCGAACGCCAGGAACTGCACCAGCAGGATCGTCACGATCAGGGTGCTCTGGTCCAGCCGCAGTTCCTCGGTGCCGTACTGGCTGGCCAGGGTGATGACGGTCTGGATGCCGTCGTTGTAGACCAGGAACGCCAGCAGGAAGAACAGCGTCAGCGGGTACGCCTTGATCTCCCGCAGGGTACGGCCCAGTTGCCGGAACCCGTCGGTGAGCACGTTGCCGCCGGGACCGGCGGCCACCGCCGCGGCGGTGGGACGCTCGCGCAGCCAGCGCAGCGGCACCAGGGTGAACACCGCCCACCACACGCCCGCCGACACGATGGACCAGCGCGCCAGGTCGAGGGTGCGTTCCGGGGTGCCGTTGTCGAACGACTGCACCGCGACCAGGTTGAACGCCAACAGCAGGCCACCGCCGAGGTAGCCCAGCGCCCAGCCGCGACTGGAGATGCCGTCGCGTTCGTCCGGCCCGCCCAACTGCGGCAGGAACGAGTTGTAGACCACGATCGCCGCACCGAAGCTGATGTTGGCGATCATGAACAGGGCGCCGCCGAGGAGGTACCGGTCGCCGGTGACGAAGAGCATCCCGATGGTCGCGCCGGCGCCGGTGAACGCGGTGCTGGCCAGCAGCCGCTTCTTGTGCAGCGACCGGTCGGCGATCGCGCCGATCACCGGCAGCACGAAGACGGTCAGCAGCACCGACAGCGAGATCAGGTACGGGTAGTACGAGCCGGCGGCCACCTTGATGCCCAGCGGGTAGACGTACCCGCTGCAGTCGTCGGCGCCGAGTTCGCAGCCGGCGGCCATCTTGGCCACGCTGGTCAGGAACGGCCCGAGGAACACCGTGATGACGGTGGTCTGGAAGGCCGAGTTGGCCCAGTCGTAGATGTACCAGCCGGTGCGCTCGCGGCGGGTGCTGGCGGGTTGCGGGGTGTCGTCCTGCGCGGCAGGGGTCGCCGTCTCGGCCATGTGGGGTCCTTTGCCCGGGGTGTTCAGGCGGCCCAGTGGCCGCGGCTGCGGTAGACGTCGCGCAGCACGCCGACGTGGTCGGTCATGATGCCATCCACACCGAGATCAAGTAACTCGTGCATCTCGTCAGGTTCGTCGATCGTCCAGACGTGCACCTGCACGCCGAGTCGATGGGCGGTGCGCAGCAGGCGGCGGTCCACCACCGGTATCCGGCCGAACCGCACCGGCACCTGCGCGGCCACCACCGACGGCGGCAACCGCAGCGGCCGACCGGTCAGCGAGGACCAGCGCAGCCGGGCCACCCCGCGTACGCCGAGGCTGGTGGCGACCCGACCGTGGGTGAGGGCGCGCAGCCGGGTCAGCCGGGCGTCGCTGAACGAGGCCAGCAGCACCCGGTCACCGGCGCCGGCCCGCGCCACCGTGGACACGGTCGGTGCCACGCCCGGGTCGGACTTCACGTCGATGTTGAAGCGCACCTGCGGCCAGGCGTCGAGCACCTCGTCCAGGCGGGGCACGGCGGCGGCCCCGCCGACGCGTACGGTGGCCAGGTCGGCCCAGCGCAGCGCGGAGAGCCGGCCGCGCTGCCCGGTGAGCCGTTCGAGGGTGTGGTCGTGGAACACCACCGCGACGCCGTCGGCGGTGCCGTGCACGTCGGTCTCCACATACCGGTAGCCCAGCTCGACGGCGCGGGCGAAGGCGGCCGTGGTGTTCTCGTCGCCGTCGCCGGCACCGCCCCGGTGCGCGAAGGCCAGCGGCGTCGGGGCGTCGAGGTACGGGTGACCGGAGGGCACGCAGCGCAGTATGCCCGCCGCCGGTGGCCTGCGGACGACCGACCGGTGACCGACGGGTGCCCGTCGCCGGTGCCGGATTCCGGACAGTGATCATCCTAACGCGCTGCGCGACGTTCACCATGGGGCAGTGATGCCGTGGCAGCCGTTCCCACAGCCCGGACCGCCGACGGCGCCCCGGTCGACGCTGACCGCGCACCCGGTCGATCCGCTGCCGCCCCGGGTCACCCCGCCGGACCAGTCGCCGCAGCCGCGCCGGACACCCGCCGGCGCCTGGTTGTTCGTGGCGGTGGCGGTGGCCGGCGGGAGCCGGTGGGGCGCCGAACTGGTCCGAGGGTGGGCCGCCGACCTACCCACCGCCGACGGGGTGCCGGGGCTGGCGGCGGAGCTGCTTCGCGTCCTGCTCTGGGCGGTGACCTGGCCCCGGTGGGAGCTGGCACCGGCGCAGCCTCCGATGGTCGGTTACTGGATCTCGGAGAACCTGCGCACGCTGCTGTTCGTCGCCGGCACGGTGTGGCTGCTGCGCTGGCTGGCGGACCGACCCGCGCCGTCTGCGGTCTACCGGATGTGCGCGGTCGTCGGCGTGGTCGGCGTGGCCACGGTGCTCGCCGCGTTCGGCGGGGCGCTCGTCGGCATGCTGCTCGTGCCCGACGATCTCGTGTTGTCCAGCGACCCGCAGCGGTGGATGAGCGTGACGGTCACCGACGCGCTGCAGGCCGGGCTGTTCTACGGCCCGCTGCTGGCGGTGGCCGCGACACGATCCGAGGCGCGTCCGCGCCGGGTGGACGGGGGTTGGCCGAGATGACCGCACGGACGGATCCGCTGGTGCCGGGGCAACGCCCGTCGCCGCCGCCGGTGCACAGTGAGGCGACCCGCTACCTGTGCGTGGCCGCGCACACCGACGAGCGGTTCGCCGAACGGGTGCTCGACGAGGTGCTCGGCGACGAGTTGCGGGCGGTGGCGCCCTCGGTGGGCTTCGACGTCTCGCCGGTGCTGCGGCACTGCCTGGTGGCCCGCCACCGGCGTCGTCGCCGGGACCTGCGGCTGTTGGTCTTCGGTGGCCTGGCGGTGCTGCTCGCCCCGCTGTGGACCCTGTTGGTGATCGGCGCGATGCGGGTCGGCACCTCCCTGACCCCGTTCCGCCCGACCCGGGAGCGGATGCTCGGTCCGCTGCTGGGCATGATCGTCGTCGCGCTGAGCGCCCTGGTCCTGCTGATCCAGTTCCACCTGGTCACCGTCGTGGGGTCCAGCCCGGCCGGATGGCTGGTCGGGCGACCGTGGCTGGCGTTGCCGGCCGGGATCGCCGCGTTCCTGGCACTCGCGATCCATCTGCACGGCACCCGCTGGCTGCTGCTGACCCGGTTGCGGCGGGACCGGTTCCTGGCGACGGCGCCCGACGAGGTGTCCCTGCCGTCCCGCTACGCCGACCGGCTGGCCGCCGTCGACGAGGCCCAGCACGGCAACGTCACCGTCTACGGCGGGTACGTGCCGTTCGTCGGGCACGGCACACCGGTGGCCGGATGGTCGTTCGCGCTGCCGATCCGCCCGGCCGAGCACGTCACCGGGCTGAGCCGACCGGAGCGGCCGGAGCGGCCGGAGCCGGCGCCGTTCACCGTGCTGGAGCTGATCGACCACGTACGCGGGCGGCTGGCCTCGCTCGACGCCGGCCTGGGGGCGGACCGGCTGGCCGGCCTGACGCTGGAGGACCGGGTCTTCGTCGGCGGCCACCTGCTGACCGGGGACCACCGGTTGCTGCCGGACCAGGAACGGGCGCCGCGTCAGCGCTTCACCCCGGAGGAGATCCGCCAGGTGGCGGCGAACCCGCAGGGCGCGGCCCGGCACTACCTCTGCGCGCTGGTGCCGTCCTGGGGCGCGGAGGTGGTGGCGGGCACGTTCCTGCACTTCTCCACCGACGGGAAGCTGCTCTATCTGGAGTGCGCCCGCACGGTGCTGGAGCCGCCCCGGTGGGCGTACCACGAGGTGGACCGGCTGACCGACTGGATGTCGGCGCGGCAGTTGGTGCAGATGCTCGCGGTCGCCACCGACCGCCTGGTGCCGACCGCCGTCGGTGCCGCCGGCCGGTTGCTGACCGACCTGGGTCACGCGCTGCGGCACCGGGCGCGACAGGCGCGGCTGCGGCGGTTGGCCCGTGAGGACCTCGGGTACGACCACGGCGCCCGGGTCGGGGTGCGGGAGTTGGCGACCGGCACCGACTACCACAACTACTTCCAGGTGCTCGACGCGGCGAAGCACCTGAAGGTGGTGGAGCGGCACGTTCTCGCCGCGATCGTGGACTTCCTCGACGAGCGGGGCCTGGACACCGCCGAGTTCCGCAGCCGCCAGACGATGATCCTCAACCAGGGCATCGTCCAGACCGGCGGCCTCAGCGTGGTCGGCAACCAGGCGGTGGGGTCCGGTGCCCGGGCCGAGCAGCACGGCCAGCCGCCACCGGCCGGTGGCGGTGAGCGGCCACGGCCGGTGTGAGACACAGGGGAGAGGCGCATGTCGGAGACGTCGGCGAACTACGGCATCCAGCAGTCCGGCGGGGTCAGTCAGGTCGGTAACCAGGCCGTCGGCCCGGGTGCGTCGGCGGTCGGCGGCGCGCTCTGGGCCACCGCGCCCGGCGTGGACGTCCCGGCGCTGGTGACCCGGCTGGTGGAGGTGCTCGACCGGCACCGGGACGAGTTGGACGACCCGGCCCGCGCGGTCGCCACGGAGCTGCGGGCGCAACTGGCCCGGCCGCATCCGGAACCGGCGCGGGTGACGGCGTTGCTGCAGCGCCTGGCGGCGCTGGCGACGCCGGTCGCGCCGGTGGCCTCGGCGGTCACCGAGGTGTTGCGCGCGATCCAGCAGGCCGGCTGATCCGGCCTCGCCACCCGCCGGACAGCGGCGCGCACCGGGCGGTGCCGGTCAGCCGGGGGCGGGGCGGCGTCGGTGGGAGCGGCTGGTGTCCACCGGGCGGCCCGGGTCGACGTGCCGGGGCCGGTCGGGTTCGTCCCGGCGCAGCGGCACGAGGGTGTCGGTGAGGGCGTCGATGATCCGGTCGGTGGCCAGGCGGGCGACGCCGGGCGTACCCGGACGCAGGTCGGTCAGGTCGACCGGGTCGCCGAAGTGCACCCGGACGGTGGGACGGCGGACCAGCGCGCGGGCGACGCCGCCGAGCAGACCCTTGGGCGCCTGGTACGGCAGCACCTCGTGCGAGCCCCACTGCGCCACCGGCACGACGGGCGCGCCGCAGGTCAGCGCCAGACGGGCGGTGCCGGTCTTGCCGCGTTCGGGCCACAGGCCCGGGTCGAGGCCGATCCGTCCCTCGGGGTAGACCAGGATCGGCGCGCCTGCGGCGACCGCGGCGGCGGCGTCGTCCAGGGCCCGGTGGACGCCGGTGGTGCCCCGGTCGACCCGGATGTGCCCGGCGCGGCGCATCGCGGCGCCGATCACCGGGGCGCGGAACAGCCCCCCGGTGGCCATGATCCGGGGCGCCATCCGCCGGCTGCGGCAGGCGGCGGCGAGCACGATCGGGTCGAACGGGCTGAGATGGTTGGCGGCCAGGATCAGCGGCCCGTCGCGCAGGTGCGCGGGGATGTCGCCGGTGACCTCCAGCCGGGCCAGCGCGCCGACCACGACGCGGGCGAGCAGCTGGGCGGTACGCCAGATCAGTGGCGGCTGCCAGGGGGAGTGGGCGTGGTCCACAGCCGGTGATGGTCGCACGGCGGGAGCCACCGGTGCCGGACAGGGGGGTCGCACGGCAGAGGTGATCAGGGTCATTGGTCCCGGGACGGTTCGGGTCGCCAGCCCCTACCTCACGTCGTACGACGAGCTGTAGTATTTACTACGTCTCGTAGTATCAGCAGCCCTGGGGGTCGCAGGTGGACGCATTGGACGTCGCCCGCTGGCAGTTCGGTGTCACCACCGTCTACCACTTTCTCTTCGTACCGCTGACCATCGGACTCTCCGTCCTGGTCGCCATCCTGCAGACCCTCTGGCACCGCACCGGGGACGAGAAGTACCTCAAGCTCACCAAGTTCTACGGCAAGCTGTTCCTGATCAACTTCGCGATGGGCGTGGTCACCGGCATCGTGCAGGAGTTCCAGTTCGGCATGAACTGGAGCGACTACTCCCGCTTCGTCGGCGACATCTTCGGCGCCCCGCTCGCCATCGAGGCACTGGTCGCCTTCTTCCTCGAATCCACCTTCATCGGCCTGTGGATCTTCGGCTGGGACCGGCTGCCGAAACGCCTGCACCTGGCCAGCATCTGGGCCGCCGCGATCGGCACCAACCTGTCGGCGTACTTCATCCTCGCCGCCAACTCGTTCATGCAGAACCCGGTCGGCTACTGGATCAACCCGGAGACCGGACGCGCGGAGCTGACCGACTTCGTCGCCGTGCTCACCAACAAGGTCGCCCTGATCACCTTCCCGCACACCATCGCCGGTGCATTCCTGGTCGCCGGATCGCTGCTGGTGGCGGTCGCCCTGTGGCACCTGATCCGCCGCCCCGACAGCGAGGACACCCCGGCGTACCGGTTCGCGGCCCGCTTCGGCTCCTGGGTCACCCTGGTCGCCGCCGCCGTCGTGGTGATCACCGGCGACATCCAGGGCAAGATCATGACCGAGGTGCAGCCGATGAAGATGGCCGCCGCCGAGGGCCTCTACGACACCGAGAGCCCCGCCTCGTTCTCCGTGCTCACCATCGGCAGCCTCGACGGCAGCCGGGAACTGTTCGCCATCAAGATCCCGTACCTGCTGTCGTACCTGGGCACCGGCGACCCCAACGGCACCGTGCACGGCATCAACGACCTCCAGGCTCTCTACACCGCCCAGTACGGCCCCGGCAGCTACACGCCGATCATCCCGGTCACCTACTGGAGCTTCCGATTCATGATCGGCTTCGGGCTCGCCGCCGCCGCCATCGCGCTGCTCGTGCTCTGGTCGCAGCGCAGGGGGCGTACGCCGCGCGGCAGGTGGCTGCTCCGCGCCGGCCTGGTCATGCCGGTCCTGCCGCTGCTGGCCAACTCCTTCGGCTGGATCTTCACCGAGATGGGCCGCCAGCCCTGGATCGTCTTCGGCGAGATGCTCACCCGCGACGGCGTGTCCCGCAGCGTCTCCCTGGGTGAGGTGCTCACCAGCTTCGCCGCCTTCACGATCATCTACGCCGTCCTCGCCGTGGTCGAGGTGAAACTGCTGATCCGGTACGCGAAGGCCGGCGTCCCCGACGTCACGCCCGACCCGGAACCCGACGACACCGACGACGACGCGGACCGCCCGCTCGCGTTCGCCTACTGACCCGGAGCCCCACCGTGGAACTGACCACCATCTGGTTTCTCCTCGTCGCCGTGCTGTTCACCGGCTACTTCATCCTGGAGGGCTTCGACTTCGGCGTCGGCATGCTGCTACCCGTCCTGGGACGCGACGACCGCGAACGCCGCGTCATGATCAACACGATCGGGCCGGTCTGGGACGGCAACGAGGTCTGGCTGATCACCGCCGGTGGCGCGATGTTCGCCGCCTTCCCCGAGTGGTACGCCACCCTCTTCTCCGGTTTCTATCTGCCGCTGCTGCTCATCCTGCTGGCCCTGATCGCCCGGGGCGTCGCCTTCGAGTACCGCCACAAGCGCCCCGAGGCGTCCTGGAAGCGCCGCTGGGACAACGCCATCTTCTTCGGCTCGCTCATCCCGGCGATCCTGTGGGGCGTGGCCTTCGCCAACATCCTGCGCGGCGTACCCCTCGACGCGGACCACGAGTTCGTCGGCGGACTGGTCGACCTGCTGCACCCGTACGCGCTGCTCGGCGGCGCGACCACCGCGGCGCTGTTCGCCACCCACGGCGCCGTCTTCATCGCCCTCAAGACCGTCGGCGACATCCGGGGCCGTGCCGCCACCCTCGCCGTACGCCTCGGCGTGGTCAGCGCCGTGCTGGCGGTCGCGTTCCTCACCTGGACCCTGACCATCCGCTCCAGCCCCACCGCCGTGGTGCTCGCCACCGGCGCCGCCCTGGCGCTGCTCGGCGGTCTCGCCGCCGCCCGCGTCCGTCGTGAGGGCTGGGCCTTCACCGGCACCGCGCTGGCCATCGGCCTGGCCGTGGCGACCCTGTTCGCCGCCCTGTTCCCCATCGTGATGCCCTCCACGCTGGACCCGGCCGGCACGCTGACCGCCACCAACGCCGCCTCGACCCCCTACACGCTGAGGATCATGACCTGGGTGGCGGTGTTCTTCACCCCGATCGTGCTCGCCTACCAGGGCTGGACGTACTGGGTCTTCCGCAAGCGCATCGGCGTCACGCACATCCCGCAGCACTGACCGGATCGGCCCGGGACCCCGCGTCCCGGGCCGATCCGGCACCATGACCTGATGCCACACCAGCACACCTACCGCACCACCGTCACCTGGACTGGCAACCTCGGCACCGGCACCAGCGGCTACCGCGCCTACCGACGCGACCACGACGTCACCGCCGACGGCCCGCCCCCGATCGCCGGCAGCTCCGACCCGGCCTTCCGTGGCGACCGCACCCGGTGGAACCCCGAGCAGCTCCTGCTGGCCGCGCTGTCCCAGTGTCACATGCTGGCCTACCTGCACCTCTGCGCCGACAACGGCATCGTCGTCACCGACTACGTCGACACCGCAACCGGCAGCATGACCACCGACAACGCCACGGGCAGCGGCCACTTCACCGAGGCCGTCCTGCGTCCCCGGGTCACCCTCGCCGACCCCGCCGACACCGACACCGCAACCGCACTGCACGACCACGCGCACCGGGTCTGTTTCATCGCCAACTCGGTGAACTTCCCGGTCCGGCACGAGCCGAGCACCGTCACCGCCTGACCCGGGCGAGCAGACACGTGGGGCCCGGGACGACCGCTGTCCCGGGCCCCACGTTCACCTGTGCCGGGTCAGCCCGCCTCGCGCAGTTCCGCCAGCCGGGCCTCGATCTCGGCCAGCTCGGCCCGCAGCTTCTCGGCCTGCCGCTCGGCCTCGGACCGCTCCGACGTCAGGATCTGCTCCACCGCCTCGTGCACACCGGGCACGTCGACCAGCGCCACCATCCGCAGCGCCTCTGCCGGCTTGAGCACGTACGGCTTGGCCAGCACCTTGCCGCCCTGTTGCGCGGCCACCGTCCACTCGCCCTCGGCGTACGCCAGGGTGACCGTCAATCCGGCCGGTCCCTTCGGCTTGGCCGCCTTGACCGGCCGCCGCGCAGCGGGCTTGGACTCGACCGTCTCCACCTTCGGCTCCTCCTGTCGACCCGGCTCCTCGCGCCGGGGCTGCGGCACCCGGTCCAGCACGAACTCCGGCTCCGCCACCGGCGGCTCGACCGGCGCCGGCTCCACCTTCGGCTCGGCCGGTCGGCGGCCGGCACCCCGGGGCGCCACCGCCACGTCGGCGGGGGAGAAGGGCAACTCGTCGCGGCCGAAGCGCACCACCACGTACTCGTCGGACACCGCCGGGTCGGTCAGCTCGACCACCTGGCCGATCTGCCCGGCGATCTGACCGGCCGAGGCCGTGAACACCACCTTCGGCTTGCGTCCCGCGGCCAACGCCTCTCGGATGCCGCGCACCTCGTCATCGGACAAACCCTGGCCAGCGACACCCATCGCGCTCCCTCATCCGTCGTACACGTGTTCAGTCGCCTGCTTTGATACCAGTCCCCGGCGACAACCTGAAGATCAGCCCCCCAACGCCTTCAGCGCCCGGTCCGCGTGCTGGTTCATGTCCAGTTCACTGTGCACCACCTCGACGACACGTCGATCGGTGCCGATCACGAAGGTCATCCGTCGGGTGCTCAACGCGCCCAACGGCAGCCGCCGTCGTACCCCGAACCGGTCCGCCACCGCGCCGTCGGGGTCGGACAGCAGGGGAAAGTCGAAGTCGTTGCGGCGGGAGAACTCGGCCTGCCGCTGCACCGGGTCCCGGCTGATGCCCACCCGTTGCGCGCCCACCGCGGCGAACTCCGCCGCCAGGTCACGGAAGTGGCAGCTCTGCGCGGTGCAGCCGCGCGTCATCGCGGCCGGGTAGAAGAACAGCACCACCGGCCCGTCCGCCAGGAACTCCGACAGCCGTCGGAGGCGGCCGGTCTCGTCCGGCAGCGCGAAGTCCTCGACCAGTTCCCCGACACTCACACCCGCCATGTGCGCTCCTCACTCGACACCGTCGTCGGCGAGAGCGTATGCCACGCCCGATCACCGGCCGTGTCCTCGGCCACACCCGGCTACCGGCGCCGGTCAGCGCCCCGGTAACGTCGCCGACACCGGCTCGGGGCAGGGGAGACGATCAATGGCACCGGTCACCGTCATCACCGGCGGCGGTCGCGGCATCGGCGCGGCCACCGCCCGGCGGCTGGCCCGCGCGGGCCACCACCTCGCTCTCGGTTACCGTCGCGACCACGCCGCCGCCGACGCCGTCGTGACCGAGCTGCACACCACCGGGGTACGTGCCGTCGCGGTGCCCGCCGACACCCGCGAGCCCGACCAGGTGGCCGCCCTGTTCGACGCCGCCGAGGCCCTCGGCCCGCTCACCGGCCTGGTGAACAACGCCGGCGTCACCAGCCCGATCGGCCCCTTCACCGAGCTGCGCCTGGACGACCTGCGGGAGGTGGTCGACGTCAACCTGGTCGGCTACGTGCTCTGCGCGCAGCAGGCCGCCCGGCGGATGGCGGCCGGCGGTGCGATCGTCAACATCTCCTCGGTCGCCGCCACCCTCGGCGGTCCCGGCGAGTACGTCCACTACGCCGCGGTCAAGGCCGGCACCGACGCGCTCACCGTCGGCCTGGCCAAGGAGTTGGCCCCGCGGGGCATCCGGGTCAACGCGGTGGCGCCGGGCATCATCCGCACCGACATCCACGCCCTCTCCGGGCAACCGGACCGGCCCGAGCGTGCCGCCGGCCGGATCCCGCTGGGTCGTCCCGGGGAGCCCGACGAGGTCGCGGCGGCCATCGCCTGGCTGCTCGGCCCGGACGCCTCCTACACCAGCGGCGCGGTGCTGCGCGTCGGCGGCGGTCTCTGACCTCTCCCGGTCCTCACCCCTACTCTGGCGTGCGCGGACGCGCCCGTCGGGTGGGTTGACCACGTCCCGCCGCACCCCCTATCGTTCCAGTACGTCGAACGGCGTACGGCTCAGTCGAACATTCTGATGGGGGTGTCGTGGTCGAGACCGCTCTGGGCGTCATCGTCCCGCCGGCCAACCCGACCGTCGAGCCCGAACTGCGCCGCCTGCTGCCGCCACGGCTGCGCTACCACGTGGCCCGGCTCCCGGTCGTCGACGGTTCCCTCGCCGACCGGCTCGACCGGTACGCCGACCTGCTGCCGGAGACCGCCGCCACGCTGCGGGGACTGGACCTGCGGGCCACCTACGTCGCCTGCACCGGCTGCTACTACCGGCCCCGGCACGCCGACGCCGACCACGTCGACCGGACCGCCGGCGACCGGCTCGGCAGCCCGGTCGTCGGTGCCGCGAGCGCCGTGCGGCAGGTGCTCGACCGTCTCGCCGTACGGTCACTGACCCTGGTGTCGCCGTACCCGGACTGGCTCACCGCGCAGGCGGCGGCGTTCTGGCGGACGACCGGCCGTACGGTCACCGAGGTGGTGGCCGTGCCCGGCACGGGCGCCATCTACGACCTCTCCTCGACGACGGTCGGCGACACCGTGCACCGCGTGCTGGACACGCTCGGCGCGACCGCCGCCGACGGGCACGCGGTGCTGCTGACCGGCACCGGCGCGCCGAGCCTGGACGTACTCGACGACGTCGTGCCGCGCTCACCCGTGCCGGTGCTCTCCTCGAACCTGGCCGGTGCCTGGCAGTCGTTGCGGACCGCTGGGGCCTCGCACCTGGCGACGCAGTCGCCGAGTCCGGCGCTGCGGCACCTGGCCGCCGTCCTGGACGGCACCGCCCCGACGCAGATCGCCGGCGGTCCCGCCGGCCGGAAGGAGTGAACGTGCCGCCAAGCCACTCGGTGCAGGCACCGGTCGTCGTCCTCGGCGGCGGACCGGTGGGCATGGTGACCGCCCTCGCGCTGGCCCGCTACGACATCGGTGTGGTCGTGCTGGAACAGGGCCATGACGAGGTGCGCTCGGAGTGGCGCGGCTCGACGGTGCACCCGCCGACGCTCGAACTGCTCGACGAGCTGGACCTGGCCGCGCCGGTGCTCGCCGAGGCCGTCCGGGTACGCCGGCTGGACTACCGCGACCTCGAACTGACCGAGTCCGCCCAGTTCTCCTACGACCTGCTGGAGGGCGAGACACGCTACCCGTTCCGGCTCCAGTACGAGCAGTACAAGCTGGTCCGGCAGTTGCGTCGGGCGGTCGCCGAGACACCGAACGTGGACCTGCGTTTCGGCCACGAAGTGGTCGGGCTGCGCCAGGACGACACCGGCGTCGAGCTGGAGGTGGCCGTCGACGGCGGGCGGCGTACCGTGTCGTGCCACTGGGCGGTGGCCGCCGACGGGGCGCACAGCATCGCCCGCAAGCTGCTCGACGTGCCGTTCCCCGGTTTCACGTACCCGTCGATGAGCCTGGTGGTGGCCACGCCGTTCCGGTTCGAGGACGCGGTGCCCGACCTGAGCGAGGTCGGCTACTGGTCCGGCCCGCGCGGCCGGTTCTCGCTGATCCGCACCCCGGACATCTGGCGCGCCGCGCTGTCGACGAACACCGGGGTCGACGACGAACCGTCGACCGGCACGCACCCGGACTTTCTGGCCGCCGTGGAGCTGCTGCTGGGCTCGCCGACCCCGCCGGACGGGTTGCTGCCGCTGCACCAGCACCAGATGTACCGCAGCCACCAACGGCTGGCCGGCTCGTTCCGGATCGGTCGGGTCCTGCTGGCCGGCGACGCCGCCCACCTGAGCAGCACGACCGGGGGCATGGGCCTGAACTCCGGCATCCACGACGCGATGGCGGTGGCCGCCGCGCTGGCCGAGTCCGACCAGGAGACCGCGACCACCGCGTACGCGCAGCGACGCCGCTCGATCGCCGAGCGCTTCGTGCAGCCGACCACCACCGAGAACCGCACCTCGGCGGACGCGGCCGACCTGGCCGGGCGCCGGGAGCGGCTGGTCCGGCTGCGGGCGGTGGCCGACAACGCCGAGGAGGCCCGAGCGTATCTGCGGCGGGTCAGTATGCTCGGGATCCAGCACTAGGCGCCGCACGCCGGTGCCCGCCCGACGGCACGCACGAGAGGTCACTGTCGAATGGAGTCAGCGGTGCCGGTGAGTGAGCCGGCGGACGGCCACCGTTACACCGCGAGCGGCCTGGGTCGCGCGCTGGCCGTGATCGACCTGCTCGCCGAACGCAGCCCCGAGATGGTCGGGGTCTCCACCGTCGCGCGGGACCTGAGTCTGCCCAAGGCGGTGGCCCACCGCATCCTCAAGGAGCTCACGGCCAACCAGTTCGTCACCTTCGACGAGGAGACCCGGCGCTACCGCCTGGGACCGGGGGCGCTGGCCGCCGGTCTGGCCGCGCTGCGCGCCATCGACGTGCAGGCGACCACCAACCGGCACATGCGACGGTTGGTGGAGATCACCGGGGAGACGGCCACGCTGTCGATGCGGCAGGGCTGGGTGCGCGTCTACACCGACCAGGTGCTCTCGCCGCACGAGATCCGGATGTCGGTCACGCTCGGTTCCCGGCACTCGCTGGTCGCCGGCTCGTCGTCCAAGGCGATCCTGGCGGCGTTGCCCGACGCCGAGGTGTCCGAGTATCTGTCCACGCATGAGCTGGTGTCGATGACGTCGGCCACCATCACCTCCGTCGAGCAGCTCTGGGAGGACCTGCGGGCGGTACGCGGGCAGGGCTACGCGGTGAGCCGGGGTGAACGGCAGGCGGGTGCGGCGAGCGTGGCGGCGGCCATCCGGCTCGCCTCCGGCGAGGTCTACGGGTCGTTGTCGCTCTGCGGCCCGCAGGACCGTTTCTCCTCGCGCCTGCTGACCGAGTACGGCGATCTGGTGGCCGACGCGGCCCGCCAGGTCAGCGCCGAGCTGGGTTACCAGTCCGCCCCGGAGTCGGCCGAGGCCGCGCCACCGGCCAAGCGTCGCAGTCCTCGCCGTCAGGTGGCCCGTGCCTCGGCCGACCAGCCCGACAGCAGCTCGGCCGAGGTCGTGGTCTCGCAGAAGTAGAACCCGAGGTTGCGGATCGCCGGCTCGGCCAGGTCCGGGCGGGTCCAGCCGACCATGTCCGTCGGCAGGGTGACGGCCAGGTCGGCCATGTACGCCTCGCGCACGGTCGAGTCGACGCAGACGTTGGCCGCCGTGCCGACCACCACCACGTGGTCGCGTTCGTGTGCCCGCAGCAGGTTGTGCAGGGGCGTGCCGACGAAGGCGCTGTAGCGCGTCTTCTCCAGGTGGCAGTCGCCGGGCGCGGGGCGTAGCCCGTCGGCCAGTTCGGCGCCCCAGGAGCCCGCCTCGCAGACGCTGAGCGGGCTGCGGCCCATCGCCTCGGCGCGGGCACGGCGGGCCGGTGACACGAGCTGGTCGTGGGCGGCCTGCCGGACCCAGACGACGAGGCAGCCGGCGGTCCGCGCCGGGTCCAGGAATCCGGGCAGCCGGCGGGCCAGATCGGCGTTGACACCGACGTCGGCGCCGAGCGTCGCCATGGCCCCGGCGGGGGAGCAGAAGTCGTTCTGCATGTCGATGACCAGCACCGCGGTCCGCCACGGGGGGTACTTCATGAGGTTTTCTCCCAAATCAGGGGATTGATCCGGATCGATGATGCCGAGTCGGGTCCTACAGGCCATTGACCTTGCCGCCGAACATAGCTTACGTTCGCACCAACAGAACGGCGTACTGCACAAGCGAACAATCTCGCGATCAAACGCGGGCCGGTCGGTGACAGGGGTAGCCCATGAGTGCGATCAAAGTGGAGGGCGTCAGCAAGGTCTTCGCCGGCGCCGGCGGGCAGTCGATGCTCGCCCTGAGCGACGTCTCGCTCGACATCGCCGACGGCGAGTTCGTCGTGCTGCTCGGGCCCTCCGGGTGCGGCAAGACCACCCTGCTGCGCATCATCGGTCAGTTGGAGAGCCCGACCGTCGGCCGGGTGAGCCTCGACCACGGCTCGCGGTCCGACGGCGACCGCCCCCTGGGCTTCGTTTTCCAGGAGGCCACCCTGATGCCCTGGCGGACCGCCGCCGCCAACGTGGCCCTGCCGCTGGAGATGGCCGGCGTCGGCCGCCGGGAACGCACCGCGCGGGTCCGCGAGATGCTCGAACTCGTCGGCCTGCCGGAGGCCGAGGGAAAGCACCCGCACCAGTTGTCGGGCGGCATGCGCCAGCGGGTCTCCATCGCCCGCGCGTTGGCACACGACCCGCAGGTGCTGCTCATGGACGAGCCGTTCGGCGCGCTCGACGCGCAGACCCGCGACATGATGAACTCCGAGCTGCAGCGCATCTGGCTGGAGAACCGCAAGACGGTCGTCTTCGTGACGCACTCCGTCTCCGAGGCGGTGTTCCTCGCCGACCGCATCGTGATGCTGGGGACCAAGCCCGGCCACATCCACTCCATCACCGAGGTGACGCTGCCCCGGCCGCGCACCATCGACATGACCGAGACCGCCGAGTTCCGCCATCTCGCCGCCGAGCTGCGTCGACAGATCGGCGCGGTGCAGGACCCCGACAACCGATCCGCCGTCTCGGCCTGACCGCATACCGAGGTGCCGCACAGTGACTGCCACTAAAGAGCGCCAGCCGGCGCCGACACCCTCCGCCGAAGAGTTGCTGAAGCCACCACCGCCGACCTGGAAAGAGCGGCTGCGCAACAACCGGTGGCTGTCCTTCTACACCAGCCCCCTGTTGATCGCACTGTTCCTCGTGGCGTGGAAGATCTACGTCGAGGTCACCGACCTGTCCCGCTTCGTGCTGCCGCCGCCGGAGGCGGTGTTCAAGGCGTTCAGCGAGCAGATCGTCGACCCGTTCGTCTGGCGGACCCACATCTGGACGACCTTCTACGAGGTCATGATGGGTCTGGCGCTGGCGATCGTGCTGGGCGTCGGGCTCGGCCTGATGATCGGCAAGTCGCCGCTGTTCGACCGGATCGTCCGGCCGTTCATCGTCGCCACCCAGGTGGTGCCGAAAGTCGCGCTGGTGCCGCTGTTCATCCTCTGGCTCGGCTTCGGCCCCTCCTCCAAGGTGGTCATCGCCGCGCTGCTGGCCTTCTTCCCGCTGCTGATCAACACCTCGTTCGGTGTCCGGTCGGTGCCGGGCTCCATGCACGACCTGATGACGACGCTCAAGGCGTCGCGGTGGACACGGTTCTGGAAGGCCGACCTGCCGTACACGATGCCCTTCATCCTGGCCGGCATGGAGCTGGCGGTCGTCCAGGCGACCATCGGCGCGATCGTCGGCGAGTACCTCGGCGGTGACAAGGGCCTCGGCCGGTACGCGGTCAACCTGCAGAACAACCTCCAGGTCGACAAGCTGTTCGGCGCGATCCTGATCATGGCCCTGTTCGGCTTCACCCTCTACAGCATCGTCACCGGCGCCCGCCGGTTGCTGATCCCCTGGCACGAGTCCGTGCAGCCGCGCCGCCGCCCCTGACCGACGGCCCGGCCCTCACCTGACGACACCCCACACGACCCGGTCGGCGCCGCGACGCGGCACTGGCGGACCTCTCCTTGCCCGAATCCGTCACCCCATCCGTACCTTCCTCGCCCCGGGAGTCCTCCGTGACACATAACCCCTCCTTCGGCGCGCCGGTCTCCCGGCGCTCGCTCCTGCGGTTCGGCGCCTCCGCCGGGCTGCTGCTGCCCACCGCCGGCGGCATGACCCTGATGCTCAGCGGCTGCGGCGGCGACGACAACCAGGTCAACGCCGACGGCAGCCTGAACGGCTCGTACATGACCGCCTCCGGCCTGACGTTGAGCTTCGTGGAGACGATGGTCGCCAAGGAGCGCGGCTACTTCGCCGAGCACGGCCTCAACCTGGACATCAAGGGCGGGCAGGGCACCGCCACCGCCATCCAGGCCGTCCTCGGCGGCTCGGCCGACATGACCCGCGCCAACGGCATCAACGCGATCATCGCGGTGGCCAACGAGGACGCGCCGTTCGTCAGCATCGCCAGCGTCCGGCAGAAGTCGCAGTTCGAGGTGGTGTCCCTGCCCGACGACCCGATCCGCAGCCCGGCCCAGCTCGCCGGACGCACCTGCGGCATCGTCTCCACCGGCGGCGCCACCGAGAACCTGCTCGACGTCATGCTGATCAACGCGGGCATCGACCCCGGGTCGGTGCAGCGTCCGGTCACCGGTGTCGGCACCGCCGCGTACGAGTTGGCGCGCCGGGGCGAGGTGGACGCCTGGATCTGCGTCAACACCGACCGGGCCACCATCCAGAAGGAGATCGGCGAGGTCGTCTTCTTCAGCACCGACGAGCACGCGCCGATGCCCTCGGACTCGTACAACACCAGCCTCAAGATGGTCGAGTCGGACAGCGACATGCCGGTGCGGTTCCTGGCCGGTGTACTCAAGGCCATCGACTACGCCAGCAAGGAGGAGAACTGGGAGCAGGTCATCAACGACCTGCGCACGTACAACCCGGAGGCGGACGCCGCCCAGGCCCGCGCCGAGCTGCCCCTGCTGGTGGAGAGCTGGCAGGCCGCCGGCCCGGAGAACACCCTGCAGATGGACCCGCAGACCTGGCTCACCGGCCAGGAGAGCCTGGTCAAGGCCAAGCTGGTCAACTCCGCCGCGCCGATCGAGAAGCTCATCTACCCGGACTACCTCGCCCGCGCGAGGGAGTTGTGACGGCCGACCCGGCCGCCGTCGGTGGCGCCGCCGCGGTCCTCGCGGCGGCGGCCGCCAGCGGCGTACGCCGGCTCTGGTTCAACAGCGGCTCCGAGCTGACCTCCTTTCAGGAGGCCGGCGCGCAGGCACGCCAGAAGGGCGAGCCGACCCCGGAGATCATCACCTGTCCGCACGAGCACGTCGCGCTGACCGCGGCGATGGGCGAGACCATGGTCTCCGGTGGACCCAGCATGACGGCCGCCCACGCCGACCTCGGTCTGCTGCACCACGGCGGCGCGATCCACAACGCCATGTGGGGCGACCACCCCATCATGATCATGTCGGGGTATCCGCCGACCCGCGCGGAATCGCGTACCTCGCCGGTGTTCTGGAAGCAGCAGCGCTGGGACCAGGGCGCGATCGTGCGCCAGTACGTCAAGTGGGACTACAAGCTCTCCGCCCTCGACGACGCCGCCCTGGTCGTGGCGCGTGGCCTGCAGGTCGCGCTGGCACCCCGACGCGGGCCGGTCTATCTGGCGATGCCGGAGGAGGTGGGACGCCACCCGGTGCCCGTCGGCGACCGGGTGCCCAGCGCCCAGGCGCTCGGCGTGCCGACCCTGGGTCCCGGCGACCCCGGCGTGGTCAGCGAGGTGGCCCGCCGCCTGCGGACCGCCCGCCGCCCGGTGGTGGTCACCGACCGGGTCGGCGAGAACCCCCGCGCGGTACGGCTGCTCGCCGAACTGGCCGACACCCTGGGCGTGGAGGTGCGCGCCTCCCGCTACCGGGTCAACCTGCCCGACGACAACCCGTGGCACACCAGCGCGCCGCTGGACCAGTTCGACGTCGTCGTCGTGCTGGACCACCCGGTGCCGTGGATGCCCGCACTGGAACAGCCCGCCGAGGACGCGTGGATCGGCTGGGTGGGACCCGACCCGATCGAGAGCCGGGTCCCGCTGTACGAGTTGCGGGCCGACGCCCGCACGACCGCCGACCCGGCGGCGTTCCTCGCCGCGGTGCTCGGCGAGGTCGGCTCGGGCGACGCCGACACGGTGCGGCAGCGCCGCGGGCGCCCCCCGGGCGTCGGCACGAAGCGGCACACCGCCGGCAGGGGAGCGGCCGGCGGTGTGCCCACCCCCTCGTTGATCGCGGCGGCACTGGACGCCCACCTGCACCCCGACGACCTGCTCACCTGGGAGGTCTTCGACACCACGGCGGTGCGCCGCACGAAGCCGGGCACCCTGTTCGAGAAGGGCGGCTCCAGCCTCGGCTGGTCGGTGGCCGCGGCCACCGGCGCCAGCATCGCCGCCGGTGGCGCGCACGCCGTCGCGGTCACCGGGGACGGCTCCTACCTGTTCGGCTCGCCGGACTCGTGCCTGTGGTTGCAGCAGCAGCACGACGCCCCGATCGTCACCGTCGTGGTCAACAACGGCGGGTACCGCACCGGCACCACCACGCTGGCCGCGCACTACCCGGACGGTCTGGCCGTCGCCGAACCCACGGTCCTCGGCGGTCACCTCACCCCGTCGCCGGACTTCGCCGCGCACGCCCGCGCGCAGGGCTGCTACGGCGAGCGGGTGGTGCGCGCGGCCGATCTGACCGCCGCCCTGGACCGGGCCCGTGCCGCCGTGCAGCGCGACCGGGTACCGGCCGTGCTGGACGTCTGGGTGCCCGAACACCTCACCGGGTCGATGGACCCGGATCGCCGGGCGCGCACCCCGGCCGCTGACGAAGGGACCAGTGATGGCTGAGGTCGTCTCCCCGATCGACGCCCGGGTCCTGGCCCGGGTGGCGCCCGCCTCGCCGGACGAGGTGCACGCCGCGGTCCGCGCGGCGCGGGCCCGGGGCGCCCGGGCGGTCGTCGACGGTGGACCGGTCGGCGTCGACGGCCGTGGCTTCTTCCACGAACCCGTGGTCCTGACCGGTGTCGGCAACGACGACCCCGTCGCCCGGCAGGAGATCTTCGGCCCGGTCGCGGTGGTGATGCCGTTCGACACCGACGAGGAGGCGGTGGCCCTGGCGAACGACTCACCATACGGGTTGGCCGGTGCGGTGGTGTCCGCCGACCGGGTGGCGGCCGTCGCGGTGGCCGAGCGGCTGCGCGCCGGACGGGTGAGCGTCAACGACGGTGCGACCCCGGACGTGCGGTTGCCGTTCGGCGGTTTCGGACGCTCCGGGATCGGCCGGGAGTTCGGCCTGGAGGGGGTGCTGGAGTACACGGAGGTCCAGACGTTGCAGTGGTAGCCGATCCCGGGGCCGGGTGGAGCCCCGGGGCCGGCAGGGTGGGTCAGCAGCCGAGGCGGTGGCTGGCCAGGGCGATGTCGTCGATCCAGAGGTCGAACGCACCCGGGGTGGTGCCGCCCTGGTAGAGCTGCCAGCCGATCTTCACGGTGTTGACGTTCGGCAGGATGAACGGCACGTCGTTGCCGCCGTGCTCGGTGGTGGAGGCGGTCAGCTCCGGGTTCGCCACCCCGTCGATCCAGACCGTGACGCGGTTGTCGGTCGGGTCGATCTTCCACTCGAAGCACTGCCAGGTGTCCTCGACCACGGGGGCCGACTCCCGCCAGTTGGTCCAGTCGCCGGTCGGCCCGCCGTCGGCGCCGACGCCCCAGAAGATGCCGGGGACGGTGGGGGCGTACTGGCCGCCGACCGGCCGGACGACTTCGGTGCTGCCGCTGCCGGTGGCCTCCACGAGGGTGAAGTGCGCCCAGTCGGGGGCGGTGGGGAAGGCGTCCACGCGCAGCCGCATCCGGCCGTAGAAGCGGTTGCCCGGTGCGGCGAAGTCGTCGACGCGCAGGAAGGCGCGTCCGTTGTCGACGGTGTGGACGTGCAGCACCTGGTTGCCCCGGTGGGTGCGTTCCACGGTGAGCGTGCCGTTGCGGGTGTCGATGCCCCAGTTCAGGCTGCTGGCACCGCCGCGCGGCAGGCGTTCGAAGTCCTCGCAGAACAGCAGGTGCCGGGTGCAGGAGCCGCGTTGCGAGGCGTTCGCGGCGTCGGACGGGACGCTGCCGGCCATGACGGCGAGCGTCAGCGCGGCGGTCAACGCGGCGAGAAGTGTGCGCATGCCTGTCCTCCGATGGTCGCCACTGCGGCGGTCCGCCGCCGGGCACCCGGCGTCCGACCTCCGGTGCGTCACGGGTGCCCAGGCGGGACGGTGGGACACGGGCCCGTCGACCGCCTGTGGAAGCGTTCCCATATATAGCAGACAGTGGATGTCTGCGCTGACCGCGCCCGGCCCTTTGGGCCCGGTCGGCGCGAGTCGGCACGGTTCGCGCGAGGAGGAGGCGCGTACTCGACGGACCGCGCACCTGACAGCCGGGACATTCATACGATATAGCCCATATGGAGACGCAAGGGGAATCCGCGGTGACGGTGCCGGCCGACGGCCGGATACCGCGATGACCTCTGTCAACAGCCTGCTCCGCAGTGCCGCCGCCCCGCGCCGGGCCACCTTCCTGGAGCTCTTCTTCGACCTCGTCTTCGTCGTCGCGCTCGCGCTGCTGTCCGAGACCCTGGTGACCGAGTTGACCTGGCGCGGCGTCGCCGAGGCCGTCGTCGTGCTGCTCGCCGTCTGGTGGGTGTGGGTGCTGACCACCCTGGTCACCGACCTCTACAACCCGGACAGCTGGGTCATCCAGGTGGTGACGGTCGGCGTCATGTTCGGCGCGCTGATGATGGCCGCCGCGCTGCCGTCCGCGTTCGGCGACCGCGCGGGCATCTTCGCCGGGGCGTACGTGGCCAGCCACCTCGGTCGAGGATTCCTCTTCTTTTTGACGTTGCACGAGCCGATCCCGCGCCGACGGGCGGTGCGGATCTGGGCGTGGTTCGGGATCTCCTCGGTCGGGTGGATCGCCGGTGCCTTCGCCGACAGTGACGTACGCCTGTGGTGGTGGGGTGGGGCGGCGGCCGTCGACTACCTGGCCTTCGCGTTCGGTTACCCGTTCCCCGGTCGACGACGGATCGGCACGGCCCAGTTCAACCCGATCGCCGAACACACGGCCGAGCGGTACCACCAGTTCTTCATCATCGCCCTGGGCGACATCATCCTGGTCGCCGGCCTGACGTACAGCGCGTACCCGGTCACCGCCGACCGGACCGCGGCGATCGTGGTGGCCTTCGCCAGCGCCACGCTGCTGTTCCGGATCTACGTACACCGGGCCGCGGCGCAGTTGACCCAGGCCATCGAGAAGGCCCGGGAACCCGGCCGGTTCGCACGGTCCGCGCCCTACACCCACCTGCTGATGATCGGCGGGGTGGTGACCGCCGCCGCCAGCGCGAAGCTGATCATCACCGAGCCGGCCGGGACGGTCGGGCCGGAAGTGCTCGCCGTCGTCGTCGGCGGACCGGCGGTCTTCCTCCTCGGTCGGACCCGCTTCGAGTACGAGGTCTTCGGCCGGGTGGCCTGGCCGTTGCTGGCCGGTATCGCGCTCCTCGGCGTGCTCGCCCCGGTCGCGTTGGCACTCACCCCGCTGCTGGCGGTGGTCTGCGCCAACCTGGTCCTGTTGGCGATCGTCCTGTTCGATGTCGCACTCGGCGGACGCCGCAACCCCGTACCGGCCGCGCCACCGCTGTGACCCGCCGCGACAGCGGCCGGGCCACGCCTCAGGGCAGCAGGATGACGTGCAGCGTCCGGGGGCCGTGCACGCCCTCGACCCGGTGGAGTTCGATGTCGCTGGTGGCCGAGGGTCCGCTGATCCAGGTCAGTGGGCGGTGCGGGGTGAGGCGGGCGAGCGCCGCCGGCACCCCGGCGACCACCTGGGCGGCGCGGACGACGCAGATGTGCAGGTCCGGCAGGAGGCTGAGGACACGTCGCCCCTGGTCGGGTGAGCCGTCGAGGACGACGGTGCCGGTCTCGGCGACGGCGACGGCAGCGGCGGTGACGACACCGTCCGCGGCGGCGATCCGGGCGTTGTCGAGCCCGTCGTCGGGCAGCACGGTCACCGTCGCGGGCAGCCAGGCCGACGGCAGCCCCGGTGGGACGACCACCGTCGCGGACGCCGGCAGGAGGTCGGCGATCGTCTCGGCGACCGTCGTCTCGGGCACGCGGTGCACCCGGGCCCGGTAGTCGGTCAGCCGGTCCACCAGCAGGTCCAGGTCGACTGCACCCTCCCGCCGGTAGTCGCGCGGCACCGGGATGCCGGCTCCGCTCTCGCCGATCGCGGCGCGCAGCCGACCGAGGACGACGTCCCGGCCGCTCACCGCTTCGACCACCATTCGCGGAAGGACTCGGCGGGCGGCTCGGGCAGGTCACGGCTGGCGGTCCAGCCGTCCAGGGGCGGCGGCAGGCCCCGCCCGCGCCGACCGAGCAGCC
>NZ_SISL01000470.1:0-4536 GCF_004307965.1 Verrucosispora sp. SN26_14.1
TCGCGCCCTCGCGGCCTCGCGGCCTCGCGGCCTCGCGGCCTCGCGGCCTCGCGGCGATCATGGAGTTGTGGTCGCGGAAACGCGCCGATCGCCCTGGTCTGTCGCTGCCACAACTCCATGATCGCCGTGCGGGGAGGGCCGCGCGTGAGGCGCGGTGCCGCGCGGGGAGGGCCGTGCGGGGAGGGCCGTGCGTGAGGCGCGGGTGCGGTGTGGGAAGGCCGTGCGGGAGGTCAGCGCGGGAGTGTGGTGAGGAACGCGCGCCAGGCGTCGGGAGCGAAGGTCAGGGTGCCGCCGGCTCGATCCTTGCTGTCGCGCACCAGGACCCGGCCGGGCAGGTTGTCGGCCACCTCGACGCAGTCGCCGCCGTTGTTGCTGCTGCGGGTGGCGGTGCGCCAGCGGGCGTCGGTCATGTCCATGTCGTCGCCACTTCCCTGATCAGCTCGATGGACCGGCGGCGGGGCAGCGCCTCACCGGTGACGCTCTCCCATCTCGCGCCCAGGCTAGCAAGGTCGGCACGCTCGGTCACCACCTGACCGCGCAACTGATTGTCCAGATAGGCCGCCTCACCGCCGTCCGGCGTCCGGGCCAGCACGAACGGCCCGGCCAGGCCGGTGTGCCACGGATTCTCCGCCGGGATCACCCGGACCTGCACGTGCTCCCGCTCGCCCCACTCGGCCAGGTGGAGCAGTTGCCCGGCCATCACCGCCCGGTCGCCGCCCACCCGCCGACGCAGCACCACCTCGTCGATCACCGCCACCAGTTGCAGCGGCACCTCGCGCTCCAGCACCCGCTGCCGGGCCAGTCGCGCCGCCACGATCTCCCCCACCTGCGTCGGCGCCACCAGGCCGCCGGTCGCCAGCACCGCTCGGGCGTACGCCTCGGTCTGGAGCAGGCCCGGCACGAGCAGCGGCTGGTACGACCGCAGCGAGCTGGCGATCTGCTCCAGTTGGGCCCACTCCTGGAACCAGGGCATGTCCCGGCGACGGTGGGGCTCCGGCCAGAGTTCCTTCGACTGGCATCCGAGGACAGCGGCGACGGCGGCCCGGGTGCCGGGATGCGGGGTACGCCCGTCGGCTACCCAACGGCCCGCCGTCTTCGGGTCGACGCCGACCTTCCCGGCCAACGACTGAGCCGTCTCACCCTTGTCAGCCATCGCCAACCGCAGTGTCTCGTTCATCTGCCGACCTCCGTCCACGCGTCACGTTGCGCCGCACGCTAGACACTCTGGGTGGCGCTGTCCGCCCGGTCTCGGCGTGTTGCGGGCGGGACTGTTTCGCGCATCTGAGGTGCGACCGAGATGCCCCTCGAATGCCCTGGACAGGACGCACTACCCGACGCCCACCATTCACCTCCACCACCCACCTGCGGGCGAGGCGGGTCCGGTGGCGGGAGCGGGCGGGGCAGGCCCGCCGACGCGGAGGTCGCCGGCCGGCGCCGGTTCGGCCATCACATCGCGAACATGGACCTTGGAAAGTTTCCGTTAGTAGATAACGGAAACTGTCCAAGATCTCGACTGATCGACAGCGAGGCACCTGACCTCCCACCAGCCGCGCGAAGATCAGTGGGACCCGACGAGCTGACGCGCCGGACCCGCAGGAGGACGCCGCAGGGCAGTGGCGATGCGGAATCCGTTGCACTAAGTCGGATAAGCTCGCTAAATCCGTTGCATCGAGGCGTAAGTTCAACCGATTGCACTTGCCTCGCGGCGGCGGGCTGTGGGATAACCGTGAGCAGAGCGGCCGGTGAACCCCTGACCGGCCCGAGACCCGATGGGGCTGACATGGCGAACGCCACCGACCACCTCTGGATGCACTTCACCCGGATGGCGAGCTACTCCGCAGGCGAGGTACCGACGATCGTGCGCGGCGAGGGCGCGTACGTCTGGGACTCGCAGGGTCGCCGCTACCTGGACGGCCTCGCCGGGCTCTTCGTCGTCAACGCCGGCCACGGTCGCACCGAGCTGGCCGAGGCCGGCGCCAAGCAGGCCGGGGAGCTGGCGTACTTCCCGCTCTGGTCGTACGCCCACCCGACCGCCGTGGAGCTGGCCGAGCGGATCTCGGAGCTGGCCCCGGGCGACCTGAACCGGGTCTTCTTCACCACCGGCGGGTCGGAGGCGGTCGAGGCGGCCTGGAAACTGGCCCGGGCGTACTTCAAGCGCGTCGGCAAGCCCACCAAGCACAAGGTGGTCAGCCGGTACATCGCCTATCACGGCACCTCCATGGGCGCCCTGTCGATCACCGGGCTGCCGGGCATCAAGACGGACTTCGAGCCGCTGGTGCCGGGCGGGATCAAGGTGCCGAACACCAACTTCTACCGGGCTCCGGAGCACGGTGACGACCCGGTGGCGTTCGGTCGCTGGGCCGCCGAGGAGATCGGACGGGCCATCGAGCGGGAGGGGCCGGACACCGTCGCGGCGGTCTTCCTGGAGCCGGTGCAGAACTCGGGCGGCTGCTTCCCACCGCCGCCCGGCTACTTCGAGCGGGTCCGCGAGATCTGCGACGCGTACGACGTGCTGCTGGTCAGCGACGAGGTGATCTGCTCGTGGGGTCGGCTCGGCGAGTACTTCGGCGCGACCCGTTACGGATACCAGCCGGACATCATCACCACCGCCAAGGGCATCACCTCGGGGTACGCCCCGCTCGGCGCGATGATCGCCAGCGACCGGCTGATGGAGCCGTTCCTCACCGAGACCGGCATGTTCGCCCACGGGGTGACCTTCGGCGGGCACCCGGTCTCCTGCGCGGTGGCCCTGGCCAACCTGGAGGTCTTCGCCCGTGAGGACCTCGTCGGGCACGTACGCGCCAACGAGGCGGCCTTCCGGTCGACCCTGGAGAAGTTGCACGACCTGCCGATCGTCGGCGACGTCCGGGGCGACGGCTACTTCTACGGCATCGAGCTGGTCAAGGACAAGACCACCCGGGAGACCTTCGACGAGGCCGAGTCGGAACGGCTGCTGCGCGGCTTCCTGTCCAGCGCGTTGTTCTCCGCCGGGCTCTACTGCCGGGCCGACGACCGGGGGGACCCGGTGGTGCAGCTCGCCCCACCGCTGATCGCCGGGCAGCAGCAGTTCGACGAGATCGAACAGATCCTGCGCGGCGTACTCACCGAGGCCTGGACCAGACTCTAGGAGGCGGTGGTGGCCTACCAGGACCTGTCGTACTGGCTGTCCACCGTGGACGAGCCGTTGACGCCACGCCCGCCGCTGGCCGGTGACACCGTCGCCGACGTGGTCATCGTGGGCGCGGGCTACACCGGACTGTGGACGGCGTACTACCTCGCCGAGGCCGAGCCCGCCCTGCGGATCGTGGTCCTGGAACGCCAGGTGGCCGGCTTCGGCGCGTCCGGGCGTAACGGCGGCTGGTGCTCCGCGCTGCTGCCCACCTCGCTGACCGCGTTGGCCCGGCGGCACGGCCGGGACGCCGCGATCGCCATGCAGCACGCCATGCACGACACGGTCCGCGAGGTCGGCCGGGTGGTCGCCGCCGAGGGCATCGACTGCCACTGGTCGTACGGCGGCACCGTGGTGTTGGCCCGGAGCGCGCCGCAGGTGCAGCGCGCCCGGGCGGCGGTGGCCGAGGCGCGGCAGTTCGGTTTCGGCCCGGAGGACCTGGACCTGCTCGGTCCGGCGGAGGCCGTCGCCCGGTGCGGTGCCACCGGGGTCCGCGCCGCCACCTACACGCCGCACTGCGCGGCCGTGCACCCGGCGCGGCTGGTCCGTGGCCTGGCACGTGCCGTCGAACGCCGGGGCGTCACGATCCACGAGCGCACCCCGGTCACCGAGATCCGGCCCCGCGCGGCGGTCACCCCGGCCGGCACCGTACGCGCCCCGGTGGTGATCCGGGCGACCGAGGGCTACACGCCGGCGCTGACCGGGCACCGGCGGGCCCTCGCCCCGGTCTACTCACTGATGATCGCCACCGAGCCGCTGCCCGACGAGACCTGGGCCGAGATCGGGCTGGCCGAGCGGGAGACGTTCTCCGACCACCGGCACGTCATCATCTACGGCCAACGCACGGTCGACGGCCGACTCGCCTTCGGCGGGCGGGGTGCCCCGTACCACTTCGGCTCGCGGGTCCGGTCCGACTACGACCGGGAGCCACGGGTCTTCGCCGCCCTCCGCCGTACGCTCGGCGACCTCTTCCCGACGCTCGGCCCCGACGTGCCCGTCACGCACACCTGGGGCGGTCCGCTCGGGGTGGCCCGGGACTGGGCGGCCTCGGTCGGCTACCACCGGGCCGACGGGCTGGGCTGGGCCGGCGGGTACGTCGGCGACGGGGTGGGCACCAGCAACCTCGCCGGTCGTACGCTGGCCGACCTGATCCGGAACGAACCGACCGCCCTGACCCGCCTCCCCTGGGTCAACCACCGCTCGCCCCGCTGGGAGCCGGAACCTCTGCGCTGGCTGGCGGTCAACGCCGGCCTGCGCCTGATGCACTCCGCCGACGAACGCGAGTCCCGCACCGGGCGGGCCTCCCGCCGCGCCGCCACCTTCTCCCGCCTCCTAGGCCACTGACCCCCTCCCCCGCCCCCTCCCTC
>NZ_SISL01000471.1:0-4503 GCF_004307965.1 Verrucosispora sp. SN26_14.1
GGCCGTACCCTCCGGCGTTCGTGCCGCACCCGCCGGGCGCCTGGGCACCCCCGCCGGGCCCCGGAGCGTACGGTCCTCCGCCACGCCCCGGACCGTTCCCACCGGCGCCGGCACCGCGTCAGCGGCCCCGCACCGGCCTGGTGGTGGGTCTCCTGATCGGTGTCGCCGCGTTGCTGCTCGCGCTCTGCTGCTGCGGCGTGTTCGCCTACCGGGGGTGGTACCAACCGCGTCAGCTTCAGGAACAGCGGGAGGAGTTGGTCGAGACGGCCGGCGTGCCGCCGGGGTCCACCGTGTCGACCGTTCGGCGAGCGACAGGCGGGTCGGCCTGGTGACCCTGGTCGTCGGTCGGCACGACCGAGTCGCCCCGACGGCACCCGGGGACGGTCCGATCGTGGCACCGCATAGGGTGCAGGCATGGCGCGACCTGACGGGCGGGAGCCCGACCGACTCCGACCGGTGACCCTGACCCGTGGCTGGAGCAGCCACCCGGAAGGCTCCGTGCTGGTGGAGTTCGGCGCGACCCGGGTGCTCTGCACGGCGAGCGTCACCGAGGGCGTACCCCGCTGGCGCCGGGGCTCCGGGCTGGGTTGGGTCACCGCCGAGTACGCGATGCTGCCCCGTGCCACGAACACCCGTTCCGACCGGGAGAGCGTCAAGGGGCGGGTCGGTGGGCGTACCCACGAGATCTCCCGGCTGATCGGTCGGAGCCTGCGCGCGGGCATCGACCTCAAGGCCCTCGGCGAGAACTCGATCGTGCTGGACTGCGACGTCCTGCAGGCCGACGGCGGCACCCGGACCGCCGCGATCACCGGCGCGTACGTGGCGTTGCACGACGCGGTGAGCTGGCTCGCCGACCGCAAGGCCCTGGCCGGCAAGACGGAGAAGGTGATGCACCGGTCGGTGTCGGCGGTCAGTGTCGGTGTGGTGTCCGGTGAGCCGCGCCTGGACCTGTGCTATGACGAGGACGTGGCCGCCGAGGTCGACATGAACGTGGTCTGCACCGGCACCGGGGACTTCGTCGAGGTGCAGGGCACCGGTGAGGCCGGCGTCTTCGCCCGCGAGCAACTGGACGCGCTGCTCGACCTGGCGGTCGCCGGCTGTCTGGACCTGGCCGAAGCCCAGCGCGCGGCTCTCCTGTGAGGGCCGTCGCGAGCGAACGTGAGCTTGCGAGCCCCACAGTCGCGAACGAAAGGTGACTCCGTGAGTGCGAGGAGTGAGCTTGCGAGCCCCACAGTCGCGAACGAAAGGTGACTCCGTGAACAAGGTCCTGCTCGCCACCCGGAACCGCAAGAAGCTCGTCGAGCTGCAGCGGATCCTCGACGGTGCGCTCGGCGCGCACCGGGTCGCCCTGATCGGGCTCGACGACGTCGAGGCGTACCCGGAGCTGCCGGAGACCGGGCTGACCTTCGGCGAGAACGCGCTGATCAAGGCGCGGGAGGGCTGTCGGCGTACGGGTCTGCCCACCGTCGCCGACGACTCCGGGCTGGCCGTGGACGCGCTCAACGGCATGCCGGGCGTGTTCAGCGCCCGCTGGGCCGGGCGGCACGGTGACGACCAGGCCAACCTCCAGCTCGTCCTGGACCAGATCGGCGACGTGCCGGACGAGCACCGGGGCGCCTCCTTCGTCTGCACGATCGCGTTGGTGCTGCCCGGTGGCAAGGAGCACCTCGTGGACGGCCGTCAGGCGGGTCGGGTGCTGCGTGCCCCGCGTGGTGAGGGCGGTTTCGGCTATGACCCGATCTTCCTGGGTGACGGTCAGGACCGCACCAACGCCGAGCTGACCCCGCAGGAGAAGGACGGGGTCAGCCACCGGGGCAAGGCCCTGCGCGAGCTGGCCGCCCTGATCGCGAAGGTCCTCCCCGCAACTCCCTGACCCACCACCAAGGTCGCCGCCCGGCCCGTCCGGGCCAGGGCCGGCTCTGCGCGGGCCAGCCGCACAGTCAGGTCAGGGGGCCGATCTCGGCCTCGATGGCGGTGCGCAGCGCGGGGCCGGACACCACGTCCCGGGCCGCCTCCATCAGCGGGGCGAGGAAGACGTCCGGGCCGGGTGGGCCGGCGACTCCGCCGAGGGCGGCGATCGCCGCCTGTCCGGCCGGGGACGGCGTCAGCGGGGCCCGGAGCTGGAGTCCGCGTACGGCGGCGAGCAGTTCCACCGCGAGCAGGCTGGTCAGGTTGTCCAGGACCGTCCGCAGCTTCTTGGTCGCCGCCCAGCCCATCGAGACGTGGTCCTCCTGCATGCCGCTGGTGGGCAGCGAGTCCACCGAGGCGGGCGCGGCCAGCCGCCGGTTCTCCGCCACGATCCCGGCGGCGGTGTACTGGGCGATCATCAGCCCGGAGTTGACCCCCGCGTCGGGGGAGAGGAAGGCGGGCAGGTCCCGCGAGCGGGTCACGTCGAGCAGCCGGTCGACCCGACGTTCGGAGATCGCACCCACCTCGGACGCGGCGATGGCCAGGTAGTCCGCCGCGAAGCCCAGCGGGGCGCCGTGGAAGTTCCCGGTCGACTCGACCCGCCCGTCCGGCAGCACCACCGGGTTGTCCACCACGGACACCAGTTCCCGGCCAGCGACCGTCCGGACGAAGTCCAGCGTGTCCCGGGCCGCTCCGGCGACCTGGGGCGCGCACCGCATCGAGTAGGCGTCCTGCACCGCGTGGGCCAGGTCGTCGCGGTGCGAGTCCATCACCGCCGAGTTCTGCAACAAGCGGTGGATGTTGGCCGCCGAGACGCCCTGCCCGGGATGCGGGCGGATGGCGTGCAGCTCCGGGCGGAACGGCCGCTCGGAGCCGAGCATCGCCTCGATCGCCAGGGCGGCGGTCACGTCGGCCATGGTGAACAGGTGGGCGGCGTCGTGGATCGCCAGCAGCAGCATGCCGAGCATGCCGTCGGTGCCGTTGATCAGTGCCAGTCCCTCCTTGGCGGCCAGCTCCACCGGAGCGAGACCGGCCTGCCGCAACGCGTCGGCGGCGGGCCGCCGCTCCCCGGCCGGGCCGAGCACCCAACCCTCGCCGAGCAGCACCAGCGCGCAGTGCGCCAGCGGTGCCAGGTCGCCGGAGGCACCCAGCGAGCCGTGCTCCGGCACCCACGGCGTCACGTCGTGGTTGAGCAGGTCGACCAGGGCCTCGGCGACCAGCGGCCGTACCCCGGAGTGGCCCAGCGCCAGCGAACGGACCCGCAGCAGCATCATCGCCCGCACCACCTCGCGGGGCATCGCCGCGCCGACGCCCGCCGCGTGCGAGCGGATCAGCGCGTGCTGGAGTTCGGCACGTCGCTCGGGGGCGACGAACGTGTTGGCGAGCGCGCCGAAGCCGGTGGAGACGCCATACACCGGACGACCGGCGGCCTCGATGCCGTCCACGATGGACCGGCTGGTCGCCATCGCGGCGATCGTGGCCGGGTCGAGCACGACGGTGGCGGCACCGCGCGCCACGGCGAGCACGTCGGCGGGACAGACCCCGGTGGGTTCGATGGTGACGGTCATCGTGGCACTCCGTTGCGCAGGACCTGGCGGATGAGGGGTACTCCCGGCCGGTAGGCCAGGTGCAGGTGGGACGGGGCGTCGAGGATCATCAGGTCGGCCCGTGCACCGGGCCGCAGCACGCCGACGTCGGTGCGGCGCAACGCCTGCGCGCCGCCTGCGGTGGCGGCCCACACCGCCTCCGCCGGGGTCATCCGCATTTCGCGGACGGCCAACGCGACACAGAACGGCATCGACGACGTGTACGACGAACCGGGGTTGCAGTCGGTGGCGAGGGCGACGGTGACCCCGGCGTCGAGCAGCCGACGCGCGTCCGGATACGGCGACCGGGTGGAGAACTCGGCACCCGGCAGCAGCGTGGCGACCGTGCTGCCCTCGCTGGCTGCCAGCGCGTCCACGTCGGCGTCGTCCAGGTGCGTGCAGTGGTCCACACTGGCCGCGCCGAGTTCCACCCCCAGGCGTACCCCCGGGCCGGGGCCGAGTTGGTTGGCGTGCACCCGTACGCCGAGACCGGCCGCCTGTCCGCAGGTCAGGATCGCCCGCGCGTGGTCGGCGTCGAACGCGCCCCGCTCGCAGAACACGTCGATCCACCGGGCGTACGGCGCGGCGGCGGCCAACATCGGCCCACAGACCAGCCCCACGTACTCGTCGGGCCGGTCGGCGTACTCGGTCGGCACCACGTGCGCGCCGAGGAACGTGGTCTCCTCGGTCACCTCGGCGGCGATCCGCACCGAGCGGGCCTCGTCGGCGACGGTGAGGCCGTACCCACTCTTGATCTCGATCGTGGTGGTGCCCTGCCGCAACGCCTCGTCGTGCAGTCGGCGCACGGTGGCGCGGAGCTGCCCGTCGGTGGCCGACCGGGTGGCGCCCACGGTGGTCCGGATGCCACCACCGGTGTACGGCTGCCCGGCCATCCGGGCCGCGAACTCCGTCGCCCGGTCCCCGGCGAAGACCAGGTGCGCGTGACTGTCCACGAACCCGGGCAGCACCGCCGCGCCGTCGGCGTCGATCCGCCGGTCCGCAGCCGGCG
>NZ_SISL01000472.1:0-4480 GCF_004307965.1 Verrucosispora sp. SN26_14.1
GCTAGTCTCGTGGGCGCGGAGTTGTTTATAAGATACAGCGCGTTCGCCGAGCGGCGCGCGCCGGTCTGGGCGGGGCGGTGACCATGCCGGACCCGACTTTCGACGCGCTGGTCACCGAGATCCACGCGTTCGCCGCCGCCGAAGGGCTGGTCCGTCACGACCCGGAGGCCGTGGTGGACGAGCCCGGCGGCGGTGACAGCGGGCTGGCCGTCTCCTCGGCGTTCCAGCGACGGCTCTTCGACGCCGGCCTCGCCTGGTTCGACGGACCCGTCGAGCACGGCGGCCGGGGCCTGGACCCGGACGTCGCCGCCGCGCTGCGTGACGTCCTGTGCGGGTACGCGCTGCCCGACCAGGCGTACTTCACGGTCAGCCGGCGCATCGTCGCGCCGACGATCCTGGCCCACGGCACCGCGCCGCAGCGGGACCGCTGGGTCCGGGCCCTGTGGCGGGGGGACGCCCTCGCCTGCCAGCTCTTCTCGGAGCCGGAAGCCGGTTCCGACCTCGCCGCGCTTCGCTGCACGGCGGTACGCGACGGTGACGACTGGGTGCTCAACGGCCAGAAGGTGTGGTCCTCGTGGGCACATCTCTCCGACGTCGGCGAGTTGCTCGCCCGCACCGGGGCGCCCGCCGACCGTCACCGGTCCATCACCGCCTTCCTGGTCGAGATGGACCGTCCCGGCATCACCGTCCGGCCGATCCGTCAGATCAACGGCGACAGCCACTTCAACGAGGTCTTCTTCGACGACGTCCGGATCCCCGACAGTGCCCGGCTCGGTGCCGTCGACGACGGTTGGGCCGTCGCGATGTCCACGCTGACCAGCGAGCGCGCGGCGATGGGCAGCCGGGACAAGACGTACCTGAGCCAGCCGTTCCGGCGGCTGCGTGCCCTGGTCGGCGACCGGAACCCACTCGGCGAGGCCGACCGGGAGCTGCTGGCCGAGGCGTGGATCCGCGAGCAGCTCGCCGGGGTCACGGCGGACCGGGTCGCCACCGCGGGGCTCTCGCCGTCGGTGGGCAAACTCGCCCTCGTCGACGACCTCGGCTTCTACGGCCGCGCCGCCGCGCGGCTGCTCGGACCCGACCTGGTCGCCGACGACGGCAGCTCGGGCGGCTCCGCCTGGTCGGACTTCCTGCTCAGCTCACCCGCGCAACGCATCGCCGGCGGCACCGACCAGATCCAGCGCGGCATCGTCGCCGAGCGGGTGCTCGGCCTGCCCCGTGACCGGCACCCTCGAACGAAAGGACCCGCAGCGCCATGATGACCGGGGAACAGTACCGGCAGAGCCTCCGTGACGGCCGTCAGGTCTACCTCGCGGGCCGGCGGATCGAGGACGTCACCGAGGAGCCGCTGCTGCGGCAGAGCATCGCGATGACCGCCGCGAACTACGACGAGTTCTACCGGCCCGGCGACGACGCGTACGGGCCGCTGTTCTTCATCCCGCGCAGCGTGGAGGATCTGCGTTACCAGGAGGTGGAGCAGCTCAAGTGGGCCAATCCCACCCGCACCACGTCGGTGAGCCTGCTGATGCTGATGACCGCCGCCAGCCGGATCCGGTCGCAGTTGCCGGAGTACGCCGACCGGGTGATGGACTACTTCGAGCACGCCAAGAAGGTCGACCTGCGCTGCGTGCAGACGATCACCGACGCCAAGGGCAACCGGGCCCTGTCGCCGATGAAGCAGGACGACCCGGACCTGTACGTCCGGGTGGTCAGCCGGGACTCCGGCGGGGTGGTCATCCGGGGGGCGAAGCTGCACATCACCGGTGCCCCGATCGACCACGACCTCATCGTGATGCCGACCAAGCGGATGAAGCCGGGTGAGGAGGACTGGTCGATCGCCTGCGCGGTGCCGGTCAACTCGCCCGGCGTGAAGATCGTCGCCACCACGTACGCGCCGCGTCCGGACCTGCCGACCGACTACTTCCCCTACAGCGGTCGGCGCAACATGGCCGAGGGGTTCGTCATCTTCGACGACGTCTACGTGCCCAACGAGCGGGTGTTCCTCGACGGCGAGGTGGAGCACTCCGCCACGTTCGCCCACTCGCTCGGGCTGTGGGAACGCATCGGCAGTGTCGCGCACTACGTCGAGATGGCCGACACGCTCGTCGGTATGGCCCAGCTCATCGCCGAGGCCAACGGGTTGCAGCGCATCCCGCACATCCGCCAGAAGATCGCCGAGCTGATCAACTACGCGACGATGGTGCGGGCCGGGCTGGAGGCCGCCGTCAACAACGCCCAGTTCACCGCGGAGGGTTGGGCGTCCCCGGACGAGCTGATGACCAACGCGGCGAAGTACTTCGCCGCGTTGAACTACGCCGAGATGGTGCGCAACCTGCACGACGTGGCCGGCGGCAGCATCCTCACCGCGCCGATGCTCGACGACCTGCGTCACCCGGAGACGGGCGAGTTCGTCGCGAAGTACATGCGCACGATGGAGGGCGTCGACGCCGAGCACCGGATGCGGCTCTTCCACGGCATCCGCGACTTCACCGCCGACACGTTCGGCGGCTGGCAGAGCGTGACCATCCTCCAGGGCGGCGGAGGGTTGCACGCGCAACGCCTCATCGTCGAGAAGCACTACGACATGACGCACGCGAAGCACCTGGCCCGCAAGGTGTGCGGGATCGAGGAGCCGACCGCCGATCCGACGCCGGGAACCGTGTCGTGACCGCTGCGGAGGAGGTGGCCGCGGAGCTGGGCTCCGCGCTGCGGGACTTCCTCGGCGCGTACGCCCACCCCGTCGTGCCGGTGGAGGACGGCGGGCACGTGTGGTCGCGGCTCAGCGGCGAGCTGGGTCTGGCCGGGTTGCTCGTCCCGGAGTCGCGGGGTGGGCTGGGCTTCGGCGCGGCCGAACTGGTCGCCGTCGCCCGACACCGGGCGGCGTGGCCCGATCCGCGCCTGGTGCTGCTGGTGCTGAACACCCGCTCCGGGCACCCCCGGTACGCCGGGTCGCCCCACCCGCCCACCGACGACGTCCCGTACGCGGGCTGGGCCCGCCTGCTCGGTCTGCGCGGCATCCGCGTCGACCGGCCGGAACTGGTCGGCGCGGCCGGGGCCGAGGCGTTCGGCGCGGACCGGCCGTGCCTGCTGGAGCTGGTGGTCGGCCCGGCCGGCATGGACCCCGCCGGGGTGTTGCGTACCGTCGGCGTGGACAGTCGAAGATCACCTGATTGATCCCGCTCGGTGGAGGGATGCCCTGTTTAAGGCGCATCCGGGCGGGAAGCCGGGCCGCGTGAGCGAACGGGGCACGGTGGGGCCGGCGCGAGGATCGCGACCGGGACTCACGGCAGCGGGTGCGGGGCTGACCGGCGACCGGGTGGTCGCGGTCGGCAGCACGTCCCGGATCCTCGTCGCCGCCGTCGCCCGTGCGTTGCGCGGCACCGACTGTGCCGACCTCGGTCACGTCGGCCCGGTGTCCCGGTTCGCCGGCACCCCGGACCCGATCCGCCGCGCCGCCGCCGCCCGTACCGCCGGACGGGTGGCCCTCACCGCCGGGCAGACCGCCGAGGTCGACGCCGCCCGGGTCGCCGGCTGGTTCGTCGACCAGTACCCGCGCGGCCGGTACCCCGGTGTGCTGCTGGGCTCGCCGCACGGCGCCGCCGCCCACCTGGCGACCGCGCTCGGGATGCCGTGGCTGCCCGCCGGTTTCGAGATGACCGCGCACTGGCCGCGCGGCGCGGTGGACCGCCCCCGCGCCGCCCTGGACCACGGCGCCGCCCTCGCCGGACGGCTGCTGGCCGGAAACCCCGACCTGCACGTACGCCAGGTGCACTGCCCGGCCAGCCGGGGCTCGCTGGCCGGCGTGACGGTCGCGTTGACCGCCCGGTGGCGCACGCTGCCCACGGCGTACCGGCGGTTCCTGAGCGACCGGTTGGTGCCGGGCGCGCCGGTGCTGGTGCTCAGCGACGCGCGGACCTGGCCGGTGCACGACGCCGCCGACGGGCACAGCTTCCAGGTGGGCTGCCCGGCCAGCGGGCTGGAGCCGGTCGACTTCCACCCGGACAGCCCCGCGCTGCGGCAGGTGTTGCGCTCCTCCGGGGGAGAGGGCGTGAACTGGGATCCGCCGGAGATCTCCGCCCCGCCGGCCGCCGCCGAGCACGGTGTGGAGCCCGGTCTGGACCGTGCCGTCGGGGACTGGACCGCTCGCGCCGGGCATCCGGTACGCCGGCTGCTGTTCCCGGCACCGGGGGTGCTCAGCGCCGCCGTCGCCGACCTGTACCGTCGCTGGCTGCGCGCCGCCGGCAAGACCGGTGACCGGTTGGTGGTGGAGTGCGGCCGACTGCTCGACCCGTGGCAGGTGGTGCGGGCGGGGATGGTGCCGTACTGGTGCGAGAACGCCACCCGGCGCAGCGTCGAACAGGTCGAGTGGTGGCTCGCCGGCAGCGAACCGTTCGCCTCGGTGGACGTGCTCCCCGAGCCGCCCGGCGTACGCTCACCGGCGCTGGCCGGACTGCCGCAGCTGGCTCTTCTACACATCTGC
>NZ_SISL01000473.1:0-4485 GCF_004307965.1 Verrucosispora sp. SN26_14.1
CCGCTGGGCCGGGCGCTGCTCGCCGAGTTGTCCCGCACCGGCCCGCGTACGGTGACCGAGCTGCGCCGGTACGCGGTGACCGACACGGCGTACCGGGCCGTGGACGCGGTGCGGGCCCTGGACGCGTTGCTCGACGCGGGCGAGGTGCGGCGTGACCCGGAGCAGGGGAGGCTCGGCGGGGACGTGGTGATCACGGCCGCCGCTCGGTGAGCCGTTTGACCGCCAGCGACGCGCCGGTGGCGATCACCCCGATGCTGAAGACGAGCTGCGCGCAGACCAGCACCCGGGCGAACTGTCCCTGGGCGTGCACGTCGCCGTAGCCGACGGTGGTCAGCGTGGCGAGCGCGAAGTAGAGCGCGTCCACCCGGGTGTGCAGCGCGACGAACTGCTCCGGAGCGACCCGGGCGACGACGTAGTCGGCCAGGGCGAAGGCGAGCAGCCCGGCGACCAGGGCCACCACCAGGTGCAGCACCGAGGGTGGCTGCCGACCTCGCGCGACGGCGACGAGCTGTCGGCGTACCTGGCCGGTGACCAGGGCGGCGACTCCGCCCAGCAGCAGCAGGGTCAGGGCGACGCGCAGGCCGAGGCGGGCGCCGTTCGGATCGGCCTCGACCGGGACGACGAAGTACACGACCAGGAGCAGCAGGCCGGCCAGCCATGCCCGCCGACGTTCGCGCCGATGGTCCGGTGTCGATTGCATGTCGCGATTGTCCGGTCCGGCGCGCCGCCGACCGGGCGGATCCGTCGATTCCGGGGGTGGCGGGCCGGGGTCGGGGTGGGCCGCCGGCACGTGCGAACGGGGCGTCGGAGTGCTCCGACGCCCCGCGCGACCTCCGGGCTCACGCCCGGGACTTGTCCTGCTTCCAGGAGAGCGGGCCGGGCAGGTCGACGCGGTGCGCCTTGGCCCGCGAGTTCCACGACCAGCGACCGATCTTGATGCTCCAGGACGAGAAACCGTTCTCGGTGAAGTTCAGGATCAGCGGCCCGTACTTCTTGCGTTTGCGGAACATCAGACCCATCGTGGGCCTCCCTTCGTCATCCCCGCGCGGCATCGAAGATTCCCGTATCGACGATTCGCCAAACCATGTCGTGCACAGTGGATGTGAGACGTCCCCGGTGGCCCGAATATCCTATTCATCAGATGGGTGTTGTCGGGCTCAAGATCCTGGTTGAATCATCAGTGTGTGGAGTGAAAGAGCGTTCATCCCAACTCATGGGAGACGCGGAGTTGCCGACTCCACCTGGCGTTTCGGAGAGGACCCCGCATGCACCGCACCCCTCACCCCGTCGCACCGGCCACGCCGACCCGCCGCACGGCACCGGTGACGGCGTGACCACCGCGCAGCGCAGCCGCACCGACGAGCTGCGGCCGGTGGACCCGGAGCTGTTCCGCACGCTGCTGCGCCGCCAGGCCAGCACGGTCACCGTGGTCACCGCCGTGGCCCGGGGCACCCGACCCGCCTGCCTCGGTGACGTGGGCGCCCCGCTGCGGGCCGGGTTCACCGCGACCTCGTTCACCTCCGTGTCGCTGGACCCGCCGCTGGTGTCGTTCTGCCTCGGCGCGACCTCGTCCAGCTCACCGGTGCTCGACCGGGCCGAGCACGTCGCCGTGCACCTGCTCGCCGCGAACCAGACCGAGGCCGCCCGGATCTTCGCCGCCAAGGGCGTGGACCGCTTCGCCGCGTACCCCTACTGGGAGGCCGGTCCGTTCGGGCTGCCGCTGCTGACCGGGGTGCTGGCGCGGCTGCTCTGCCGGGTGGTGCACCGGGTGCCGGCGGGCGACCACTCGCTGGTGATCGCCGAGCCGCTGGCGCTCGCCGAAGGCGTCGACGGCGCGCCGCTGCTGCACCACCGGGGCGGCTACACCACGGCAGCCGCCGCGTGACCGACCGCGCCCGGCGCGGACCGCTGCGTCAGCGGGGTTCCCAGGCGTCGGGCGCGGTGGTCAGCCGACGGACGTGGGCGGGCAACCGGCCGCCCACCACGTCGGCCAGGCTCACCTCGTCGACCACCCGACGCAACGAGGCCCGCACCGCCACCCACAACCCGGGCAGGTGCTGCGCCACCCCGTCGTAGCTGGTCTCCTCCGGGCGCAGCCCGCGTACGCCGGCCAACGGTCCCTCCACCGCGCGCAGCACCGCCCCGATGGTCACCTCCCGGGGCGGCCGGGCCAGGGCGTACCCGCCCTCGGCGCCGCGCTGGGCGCGGACCAGGCCGGACCGACGCAGGTCGGCCAGGACCGCCTCAAGGAATTTGCGCGGCATGTCCTGCTCCGCGGAGATGGTCTGGGTGGACAGCAATGACGGGTACGCGGCGGCCAGGCTCAGCGCCGCTCGTACCGCGTAGTCGCCACGCGCGGAGATCTGCACCCTGCCATCATGCCCAACCGGCCCGTGCCTGGGCGTCGCCGGGCTGACGGAGTGACCGACCGGACGGGCGCTCTCACGCCTGACGGGCCTCGACCGGCGGGTGGGGCCGCAGCATCGGGGTCGGCTCGGCGGGTGACCGGGGACGGACGACCGGGCTCGGTCCGGGGTGTTCGCGGGCGGCCCGGAACGCCCCCGGGCTGACCCCGACCTCGCGGGTGAAGAACCGGCCGAAGTTGGTCGGTTCGGTGAAGCCGAGCTGCCGACCGATCCGGGCGATGGGCTCGTCGGTGGCGGCCAGCAACCGGCTGGCCTGGAGCGCGACCCGCTCGTCCACCACCTGCTTGGCGCTGCGCCCGGTCACCGCCAGGCAGGCCCGGGTGAGGGTACGCACCGAGCAGTTCAGCCGCTCGGCGTAGTCCTCGACCCGACGGGTGCGCTGGTAACCGCGCTCCACCTCGCGACAGAACCGGCGGAAGGTCTCCTCCTCGGGGCGACCCGCGCGGTGCGCCTCGGACGGCAGCATGCTCAGGCGCAGCAGCAGCACGGTGAGCTGGTGGCGCAGCAGACTGCGGCCGGCCGGCACGTCCTGGTGCCGACGGACGTCCACGGTCAACTGGGTCACCTCGTTGATGACCGCGTCCTCGTCCTCACCGGCGAGCTGCACGCGGGTGGGTACGTGGTCCACGTCGACGTCGAGCCCGCGCACCGCGTCCGGGTGCCAGCGGACCACGGTGGCGTCGAGACGGGGTGGCGGGCAGCGCAGCACCTGCCCGGCGCGTACGCGCAGTAGCGTGCCGGGCCGGCAGGGCTGGGCGCGGAAGTCCACCTCGGCGATGCCGTGACCGCCCGTGCTGAGCACGATCAGCTCGCGGTCGAGCAGGACCGGACGTCGCCACCGAGTGTCGGGCGCCAGATCACGCAGCGTGATCGTGTCGATCTCGGCCGGACCGGAGGCGGCGTCGGGCAGAACCCTGTCGAGGTGACCGGAAGGGACCATCACCTGCGACGTTAGCCCGCGACCGGCCGGTACGCACCTCTGGTGACGGGCGCGTCGCCGAGCCCGTGCCGTCGGCGTCCACCCCTCGACCGACCCGGATGGATGGCGCGCTCTTGTCGGCGTACCGGCCGGCGGTTACGTTACCGATCGGTAGTCATCTGGTCGCCGTGGCGGGCGAACCGTCCGCGTCGACGGGCCGGCCGCCGGGAGGTCGCGGCCGGCTCGCGAGGGGATGCGCATGCAGGATCTGTTCTCGGTCGACGGCAAGACTGTCCTGGTGACCGGCGGTTCGCGGGGAATCGGGCTGATGATCGCCCGAGGTTTCGTGGCGGCCGGCGCGCACGTCATCATCTCGTCCCGCAAGGCCGCCGCCTGCGAGGCGGTCGCGGCGGAGCTGTCCGCGCTCGGCCACTGCACCGCGATCCCCGCCGACCTCGGCAGCGACGACGGCGCACGGCGGTTGGCCGCCGCCGTCCGGGACCGGGTGGACCGGCTCGACGTGCTGGTCAACAACGCCGGGGCGACCTGGGGGGCGCCGCTTGAGGAGTATCCGGAGAGCGCGTTCGACAAGCTCTGGGCGGTCAACGTCAAGGCCGTCTTCCGGCTCACCACCGAGCTGCTGCCGGTGCTGCGCACCGCCGCCAGCGCCGACGACCCGGCCCGCGTGATCAACATCGGCTCGGTCGACGGCATCCGGGTCCCGGCCATGGAGGTGTACGCCTACTCGGCGACGAAGGCGGCCCTGCACATGCTGACCCGCACCCTGGCGCACCAACTCGTCGGCGAACGGATCACCGTCAACGCGGTCGCCCCGGGACCGTTCGAGAGCAAGATGATGGCGTTCGTCCTGGACGACCCGGATGCCCGGGCCGCCGTCGAGGCGCAGGTGCCCCTCGGTCGGATCGGCCGCCCGGAGGACATGGCCGGCGTCGCGATCTTCCTGGCGTCGCGGGCCGGCGCGTACCTGACCGGCGCCGTGATCCCGGTCGACGGGGGCATCACCACGCACGGCTGACCGTCCGTGGTGCGGCCCTGGCCGTGGACCGGGTCGCGTGGCGCGGGCGGTGCGGGTGGGTGCGTACCGCCGGACGAGCGGGGGCCGCGCGGACTCGGCAGATC
>NZ_SISL01000474.1:0-4460 GCF_004307965.1 Verrucosispora sp. SN26_14.1
CCGCGGTGCCGGTCGAGGCGGTCCCGGCCGCCGCCGCAGCCGCCCGGACCGACGTCTACATCAAGGACACCACCGCCGACGTCGGAGTCGAGCCGCACGCGCTGAACCCGCTCTGGGCCAGCCCCGACATCAAGGTCTGCCCCACCGCGATCGAGTGCGCCGTCAGCCAGAACCCGATCGTCGGCGTCACCAACTACCTCTTCATCAAGCTGCGCAACCCCGGCCCGTACGGCTCGGGCGGCAGCAGCGGCGTGCTTCGCGTCTATCGGACCACGCCGGGCGGCGGCGCGGTCTGGCCGACCCACTGGACCCAGATCGGCGCGGCCAACGTGGTCTCCTTCGCCGGGGTCACCACGGTCACCATCCCCTGGACCGGAGTCCCCGGGCCGGGGCACTTCTGCCTGCTCGCCCGCTGGGTGTCCGCGACCGACCCGATGACCTTCGAGGGCCCGGACATCAGCACGAACACCCGGCACAACAACAACATCGCGTGGCGCAACGTCGACTCGGTCCAGCTCGCCGTGGGCGGATCGCCGGCCGTCCGGCCGTTCGCCATCGGCAACTCGCTGACCGTACCGTCCAGGAACGAGGTCGTCTTCGCGGCGGCCGAGCCGCTCCAGGCGATCGGCGGTCGGGTCGTCGTCGATCTCGGCCCGGACCTCTTCGAGCGCTGGCGGGCCGGGGGCGCGGTCGGCACGGGTGTCCGCGCCGTCGGCCGGACGCAGGTGGAGATCGTCGAGCCCACCAGGGCCAGCCTGGGCAACCTGGCGCTGAACCCCGGTGAGCGCGCGGAGTTCTCGCTGCTCTTCTCGGCCACGGCCGACAGCCAGCGGGAGATCTCCTTCACCGTCACCCAGTTCGGCCCGGACAGCAGCGGCGCCCGGTCGACCGACCTCGGTGGTGTGCAGTATCTGATCAGCACTGTCAAGCGGTAGCTCGCACCGCAGCGAGGGTCGTGGGTCGGAGGGGGCTCACGACCCTCGTGGCGTCAGCGCAGGCAGACCCAGTCGGTCGCCACCACGTGTTCGCCGGTGTACGCACGCAGCTGCACCGGCCCGGTCGGCGGCACCCCGAGCGAGAAGAGACCCACCGCGTCGACCGTCGCCTCGTCGTAGACTCCGCCCACGGTCCGGGCGCTGACCCGACCACGACCGGCCGGCGAGACCTGACCGACGATGCCGGCGTCGCTGACCTCGATCTCCAGCACGATCCCGGCGCCCCGGAAGCACAGGCTGCGCGCCGAACCGGAGGAGCGGGTGAGCCCGGCCGACTCCGGTTCGAGCACCGAGTCGAAGGTCAGCTCGGCCAGGGTCACCTCGGCGTCCGTCCGCCGCCGGGCGAACGCCGCCCGCGCCGCCGTCAGATGCTCCTCGGGCACTCCCTCGGAGTCCCAGAGCGCGGCGACCAGTTCCGCCGCCAACCTGCCGTCATCGACCGGCGGCCACGGCTCCATCGCGGTCACCCCCCTGCCGTCCGGTGTCCGGCCGCAGTCCCAGGTACGGGGCCAGCACCGCGCAGTCGCGCAGTCGCCGCAGGCAGCGGGCCTGGGTCGGTCCGATGCTGCCGACCGGTACGCCCAACCGCTCGGAGACCTGCCGGTAGCTCGGCGGCGGCTCGGCCATCAGCAGCGAGAGCAGTTCCTGGCACCGGGAGGGCAGTTGGGCGAAACCCTCCCGCAGCGCCTGCCGCCGTTCCGCCCGTAACAGGTCCTCCTCCGGCGGCGCGACGTCGGCCCACGTCCCGTGGTAGGCGTCGAGCGAACCGTCGGAGGGGTCGACGGGTTGGGTCCGCCGGACGAGACGCGACATCCGGTAGCACTCCCGTCGGGTCGTGACGGCCAACCAGGCCGCCAGCGCCTGCGGCTCGCGTACCTGCTCCAGGTGCTCCACCAGGCGCAGCCACACGGTCTGGTTGACATCGGCCGCGTCGGCGCCGCTCAGGTCGTGCGACCGGATCACCGAGTACACCAGCGGGGTGTACCGGCGCACCAGCTCGGTCCAGGCCGACTCGTCCCCGTCGGCCGCGGCGGACACCAGGGCCCGCACGCTCCGATCGGTCACCACGCCGCCCTGCCGCTCATCCGACGAGCACGCCGTAGTCGGGGTGCCAACGCGGCGCCGCGAGCAGGGCCAGCCGGGCCGCGTCGGCGCTCAGTCCCGCCCCGGTCATCAGGGCGGCGAGTCGACCCGAGACATGTGCCGTGGCGAACGACGTACCGGCCCAGGTCGCGTACCTGTGGAACAGCCGGGTCGGTCGTCCGGGTAGCGGCAGCCGTCCCTCGACGTACGTGCTGTCCCGCCGGCCGAGGGCACAGGCGTCGACCCACGCCCCCCGGCCGCTGTAGTCCGCCGGGACGACCACACCCGCGGTGTCCGTCTCGACGGCCCCGACCGCCAGGACCCGGTCCAGCGCGGCCGGCCACACCGGACGGGCGACACCGGCGTTACCCGCCGCCGCCACCACCGCCGTCGTCGGGGGCATCGCGGCCACCGCGTTGGCCAGCGGCAGCGAGGGTTGGTCGTCGAGGGTGAAGCCGCCCAGCGAGAGGTTCACCACCGACACCTCGCCCGAGAGCCGGCTCAGGGCGGCCACCAGCATCGACTCGTCCCCGACTCCGGTGGGCGCCAGCGCCGCCTCGGGATCGAGGCGTACGCCCGGTGCGGCCTGCCGCACCACCCCGGCGACGAACGTGCCGTGCCCGCCCTGCGGGGCGAGCACGTCGGTGTGCACGTAGAGCGGGTCCTCGTCGTCGACCTCCGGGAGGTACGCGCCGCCCAGCCACTGCGGGTGCCGGTTGCCGGCCTGCCGGCAGATGCCGGTGTCGCAGATGCCGACCGTCACCCCCGCCCCCTCGGCCTGCCTCCCCGGATCCGGCGGTGGCAGTGCGGCGAGAGCGCGGGGCGGCCCGCCCGGATTACCCATGATGTTGCCGAGGCCGAGCAGCACGTGGTGCGGTTGGACCAGCGGCACCGGCGCTCCGGGCCACTGTCGGGGGTCGCGCAGCTTCGTCACGAGCGCGGGGATGTCGGCCTCCGCGGCGAAGACCAGCCGGGCGACACCGCCGAAGCCGACGCCGAACGTCACCGGGTTGCCGCTGGCCCTGAGCCAGGCGGCGACGCGCTGGGCGTCGGCCGGGGCGGTGAGCACCTGCCGGGGTCGGTACAGCACCTCCCGGCCGGGTGCGGCGTGGCGCCGCACGGTGCGGTCGGCGTCGAGCATCGCGGTGAACGCGAGCTGGTAGGCCTTGTCGTCGGCGACGGTGTCGTCGCCGAGGGCCGGCGCCGGCCGTACGGTGGACGCCAGTGGCACCGCCACCGTGGCCAGTGCGGACACCGCCAGGAGGCGCCGTCGGGAGAGCCGGGTGGTGACGGGTGGCACGGTGGGACGGTCGGGCAGCACGGGTCCTCCCCAGGCGACTCGGGAGGCGGCACGTCACTGGTGGTCCGGTGCGGCGGGTTCCCGGTCTCCGGTCAATTCTTCCAAGTGATCGGCGCATGTCAATGCCAAAGACATACTCACCGTCACACGTCGACCACTCGGGGAGATATCGACGATACTCAGCGGGTGGTGACCTCTCTGCCCGTGCCGGACCGCACCGCTGACGGCGCCGGGACCGCCCAGGCGGCACTCGACACCGTCCAGCGCTCCCCCAGCCAGGCGATCACCATCGCCGAGCGGGTGCTCGCCGCCCGGTCCGACGCCGACGAGCGCTCGACCGCCGACCGCGCCATCGGTCTGGCACTGCGCGAACTCAACGACCTCTCCGGCGCCCGGCGCCACCTCCGTCGGGCCGTGCGGACCGCCGGCACGGCCCGGACCCGGGCGCTGGCCCGGATGAGCCTCGGGTACGTCCTGGCCAGCTCGGGGCACACCGCGGCGGCGCTGCGGGCGGTGACCGCCGCGCTGCCGGAACTGACCGGGGCCGACGCCGGTCGGGGCCGGATGCAGCGGGGCGTGGTGCTGCACTACCGCGGCCGGTACGACGAGGCGGTGCGGGACTACGGCCTCGCCATCGACATCGCCCAGCGCGAGGGCGACCTCCTGCTGGAGGCCCGGGCCCGCAACAACCGGGGCCTGCTCAACGCCCACCGGGGCACCACCGGCGGCGCCGACGACCTGTCCCGGGCGGCAGCCGTCTTCGAGGGGCTCGGCCTGGACCTCGCGGCGGCCGACGCCCGGTGGAACAGCGGGATCGCGGCCGGTCGACGGGGCGACATCGCGGCGGCGCTGCGCTGTTTCGCCGCCGTCGGCGAGGAGTACCGGCGTCTCGGCGTCCCCCGGCCCGCGCTGCTGCTGGACCGCTTCGAGTTGCTGCTGTCGGTGCCCCTGGTGGACGAGGCGGTGGAGATCGCCGCCGTCGCGATCCGGGAGTTGCGCCGCCGTGGCATGGCCTCCGACCTGGCCGAGGCGCTGCTGGCGCAGGCGCGGGCCGCCCTGCTCGCCGGGGACCTGGCCACCGC
>NZ_SISL01000475.1:0-4444 GCF_004307965.1 Verrucosispora sp. SN26_14.1
CGCTAGTCTCGTGGGCGCGGAGATGGGTATACGAGACAGGGGCGGCGGTCCGGCTCCAGCCGTCCGATCAGGTCGTCCAGGTGCCCGGCCAGGTCCGCGTCACCGGAGGCGGTCAGCCCGGACAGGTCGGTGTGGACCCGCGCGGCGATCCGCTCGTGCTCGCGTCGCCCCCGGTCGGTCAGGTACGCCCGGATGCGTCGCCGGTCGAACGGGTCGACCCGCCGGAACACCAGGTTGCGGTCCACGAGCTGGTCGACCAGCTTGGTCAGGGTGCCCGGGGGCAGGGACGCCTCGGCGGCGACCTCGCTCATCGGATGCCCCCGACCGTCGGCGAGCAGGCAGAGCACCCGCCACGCCTCGATGGTGAGCGACTCGACGGCGAGCACCCCACCGACCCGGCGGGCGAGCAGACGCTCGGCGCGGGTGAGCAGGGGAAGCAGGTCGGCTGCGGAGCCGGGAAGGTCTGACATGGCACTCCCGCCTGGCGGTTGCCGAGTCATCGTACCGAGACGTCCCGTCTGCTGGGGAGGTCTGGTCATCATCCCCGGCTGCGGCCACGATGTGTTCATGTCCGCGCCGGCACCGGGGTACGGGCGCCCGCAGGCGGGGGAGAGGCTCGCCGCCGGGGCGCCCTGGCTCACCGTCGACCGGGGCGTGGTCAGCATCGCGCTGGTGTACCCGATGCGCGGACCGGCCGGCATGTTCGGCCCGAGCTGCGAGCAGTGTGCCCAGCTCGCGATGGAGGAGGTCAACCAGCGCGGCGGGGTGCTCGGCCGCGAGCTGCGGCTGGTGCCGGTCGACGGCGGTGCGCCACCGGCCGAGGTCGCCGCCGAGGTGGAGGCGTTGGTGTCGACGGGCGCCGTGCAGGGCGTCACCGGCTGGCACATCTCGTCGGTCCGGCAGGCGGTGGCGCCGCGCATCGCGCACCGGGTGCCGTACGTCTACACCGCCCTGTACGAGGGTGGCGAGCGTACCGAGGGGGTCTTCCTGACCAGCGAGACGCCGGACGCGCAGCTGTGGCCGGCGATGCGGGTGCTCGCCGCCGACCTCGGGGTCCGTCGCTGGTTCGTGGTAGGCAACGACTACGTCTGGCCGCGCCGGACCACCCGTGCCGCCTACCGGTACGCGCTGGACAGCGGCGGTCGGGTGGTCGGGCACCACTTCCTGCCGTTGGAGACGCACGACTTCGTCGAGGTGCTACGACGTATCGAGCGCAGCGACGCGGACGCGGTCCTGATGCTGCTGGTCGGTGCCGACGCGGTCCGGTTCAACCGGGCCTTCGCGCGGTCCCGGTTGGACCAGCGCTGCCTGCGGTTGAGCACGCTGATGGACGAGAACATGCTGTTGGCCAGCGGGGCGACGAACACGCGGGGACTGTTCAGCACGGCAGGCTTCTTCGCCGGGCTGGTGACGCCGGAGAATCTGGACTTCCACGGTCAGTTCGCCCGCCGGTTCGGGTTGGAGGCGCCGCCGCTGGGCAGCCTCGGTGAGTCCTGCTACGAGGGTGTGATGCTGCTGTCCGCCCTGATCGCCAAGGCCGGCACGCTGGACGTCCGCGCGGTGGAGGCGTCCGCCGACGTGGTGTCGTACGACGGGCCGCGCGGCGAGCTGCGGTTGCGTCGTCGGCACGTACGCCAGCGGATCTATCTGGCCGAGGCCGACGGCCTGGACTTCACCGTCCTCGCCGAACTCTGAGCCGGCCGACCGTGGCGTGACCCGACCGTGCCTTGACAGGGTCGCGCGCCGGCCACATAAGATACTTCCTGTGTGAAGTATCCGGCCCTCGGTCGGGATGCGACCAACCACCCGCCGATGATCGGTAATTGCCGTCGTCGCGGTTCATATTGTTGTGCCGGTGCCATTCCGTCGATCCTCGCGGCGGGGCTCCGGCATTTTCTGTATCCGCTCCCGTGAACGGCGCCAGTCAGCGGAAACAGTCTATTGAGGATCGGGAAACATCCGCGCAATGAAGCGGATCGAAGCTTTCCCTGCCCGATATCCGAATCGCTGCCGGGGTCGGCGTCCACCCGTCGTTCCAGGCAGCGCGACGCACCTCAACGGACCGCACCGCACCGCGCAGATCCGCACTTCTCGACCCGGGACCGACGTACGTTCCCGGGCACTGACTGACGCCCAGGCGCGAAGCAGGGAGCATTGATGACACTGATCCGGGGCCGCCGCATCCTGGCGGGTGCCATGACCCTGGTCGCCGCAGCCGCACTGGCCGCGTGCGGCAGCAAGACCACCGATGGGAACACCTCCGCCGGCGTCAGCGCCGACGTCTCCGGCGACACCGTCAAGGTGGGCCTGCTCAACTCCCTCTCCGGCACCATGGCCATCAGCGAGGTGACCGTCCGCGACGCGATCACGCTGGCGATCGAGGAGATCAACAGCGCCGGTGGCGTGCTCGGCAAGAAGATCCAGCCGGTCGGCGAGGACGGCGCCTCGGACTGGCCGACGTTCGCCGAGAAGGCCGAGAAACTGATCCGTGAGGACCGCGTGGCCGCCGTCTTCGGATGCTGGACCTCGGCCAGCCGCAAGGCCGTCAAGCCGGTGTTCGAGAAGAACAAGGCGCTGCTGTTCTACCCCGTGCAGTACGAGGGACTGGAACAGTCTCCGTACATCTTCTACACCGGTGCCACCACGAACCAGCAGATCGTTCCCGGGCTGGAGTATCTGAAGGCGCAGGGTGCCAAGTCGCTCTATCTGGTCGGCTCCGACTACGTCTTCCCGCGCACCGCGAACAAAATCATCAAGGCGTACGCCGAGGCCAACGGAATGACGGTGCTGGGGGAGGACTACGCCCCGCTCGGGTCCACCGAGTTCGGCACCATCACCAACAAGGTGAAGTCCGCCGGCGCGGACGCCGTCTTCAACACCCTCAACGGCGACAGCAACGTGGCGTTCTTCAAGGAGTACAAGTCCGCCGGGTTGACGGCGGCCACCATGCCGGTGGTCTCGGTCTCCATCGCCGAGGAGGAGGTCAAGAGCATCGGCACCCAGTACCTGGAAGGCCAGCTCACCGCCTGGAACTACTACCAGACCACGCCGGGTGCGGCGAACGAGAAGTTCGTGGCCGCGTACAAGGCCAAGTACGGCGCGGACAAGCCGACCAGTGACCCCATGGAGGCCGCGTACGTCTCGGTCCACCTGTGGAAGGCGATGGTGGAGAAGGCCGGCACGTTCGACGTGGAGAAGGTCCGGGAGGCCGCCGACGGCATCACCTTCGAGGCGCCGGAAGGTCTGGTCACCGTGGACGGTGCGACGCAGCACATCGCCAAGACGGCCCGCGTCGGCAAGGTCGGCGCGGACGGGCTGATCGCCGAGGTCTGGAACTCCGGCCAGCCGATCACCCCGGACCCGTACCTGAAGAGCTACCCCTGGGCCGGCGGCCTGAGCTGACCGACGCCCCGGTCCCACGGCCCGGACGGGAGGAGTCCCGTCCGGGCCGACCCCCACCCGCAGTTCGGAGTACCCACCGTGACAGTTCTCATCGGTCAACTCTTCACCGGCGTCAGCATCGGCGCGGTGCTGCTGCTGATCGCGTTGGGTCTGGCGCTCACGTTCGGCCAGATGGGCGTGATCAACATGGCGCACGGCGAGTTCATCATGGCCGGCGCCTACACCACCTACGTCCTGCAACAGGTGATCACCGCGGCCGGCTGGTCGCTGCTGGTGGCGCTGCCGGTGGCCTTCGTGGTGGCCGGCACGATGGGCGTCCTGCTGGAGGTCCTGCTGATCCGCCGCCTCTACGCCCGGCCGCTGGACACGCTGCTGGTCACCTGGGGCGTGTCGCTGATCCTGCAACAGCTCGCCCGGGACGTCTTCGGCAGCCCGAACGTGCAGACCCGCGCCCCGGAACTGCTCACCGGGAACATCGCCCTGCCCGGCGGGATCACCGTCGCCAACAACCGGCTGTTCATCCTGGCCCTGGCCGGTGGCGCGGTGGTCGCGCTGACCCTCGCGTTGCGCCTCACCCCGCTGGGGCGGCGGATCCGCGCCGTGGTGCAGAACCGCGACCTGGCCGCCGTCTCCGGCATCGCCACCGCCCGGGTGGACCGGACGACCTTCTTCATCGGCTCCGGCCTGGCCGGCATCGCCGGAGTCGCGCTCACCCTGCTCGGCCCGATCGGTCCCACCATGGGCACCAACCTGATCATCGACGCCTTCCTGGTCGTCGTGGTCGGCGGCATCGGCCAGCTCAAGGGCACCGTGATCGTCGCCTTCGCGCTGGGTGTGCTCCAGGCGTCCGGCGAGTACCTGACCACCCTCAGCGTCGCCAAGGTGATGGTGTTCGTCGCCATCGTCGCGTTCCTCCAGTGGCGACCCCAGGGCATGTTCACCCTGCGTACCAGGAGTTTGGCATGACCACCGTCGCCAGAGATCCCGTCACCGACGCCGCCCCCGCGCCCCCGCCGGCCACCCCGGCCGCCGGCCCTGTCTC
>NZ_SISL01000476.1:0-4416 GCF_004307965.1 Verrucosispora sp. SN26_14.1
GGCATCGCCCGTGCGGTGGCCGGCGGCGCACGGGCGGCACTGACCCGGCTGACCACCAGCATCGCGCGGGCGGAGGAGCACCGCGACGCGGTGGCGCGCGAACGGGCCACCCGCGAGGCGGAACTCCAGGAGGTGCGGGCCGCCGCGAAACGGCTCGGCGGTGAACTGGACCGGTTGACCAGCCAGGTGCACCGGGACGAGGTGGCCCGCGCCGAGCAGCGGCTGCGCATCGAGCAGTTGGAGGCCAAGGCGGCCGAGGACTTCGGCCTGACCGTGGAGACCCTGGTCGCCGAGTACGGTCCGGAGCAGCCGGTGCCGCCGACCGAGGCGGAGGTGGCCGCCGCCGAACGGGACGGCCTGCCGGTGCCCGAGCCGGTGCGGTACGAGCGACCGGTGCAGGAGAAGCGGGCCGCCAAGGCGGAGCGGGAACTCACCCTCCTCGGCAAGGTCAATCCGCTCGCGTTGGAGGAGTTCGCCGCGCTGGAGGAACGGTTCAAGTTCCTCTCCGAGCAGTTGGAGGACCTCAAGGCGACCCGCCGTGACCTGCTCACCGTGGTCAAGGACGTGGACGACCGCATTTTGGAGGTCTTCGCCAGCGCCTTCGCCGACACCGCGCGGGAGTTCGAGCAGGTCTTCGAGGTGCTGTTCCCCGGCGGTGAGGGCCGGCTCATCCTCACCGAGCCGGACGACATGCTGACCACCGGCGTGGAGGTCGAGGCACGCCCGCCCGGTAAGAAGATCAAGCGGCTCTCGCTGCTCTCCGGCGGCGAGCGGTCGCTGACCGCGGTGGCGATGCTGGTGGCGATCTTCCGCGCCCGGCCCAGCCCGTTCTACATCATGGACGAGGTCGAGGCGGCGCTGGACGACGTCAACCTGGGTCGGCTCATCACGCTGATGGCCCAGTTGCGGGAGAAGAGCCAGCTCATCGTCATCACGCACCAGAAACGGACCATGGAGATCGCCGACGCGCTGTACGGCGTGACCATGCGCGGCGGGGTCACCCAGGTGATCAGTCAACGGCTCAACCGGGCCGACACCGACGACGAGCGGCACGGCCGCGGCGAGGAGAACGGGTAGTGGCTCGGGAACGCGCGACGGCGCTCCTGCTGGACTTCGACGGAGTACTGCGGCGCTTCGACCCGGCGGTGGCCGCCGGGGTGGAGCGGGAGTACGGCCTCACCGAGGGGGTGCTCGGCGAGATCGCCATGCACTGGGAGCTGCTGCAACCGGTGCTGACCGGCCGGGTCAGCCACGCCGAGTGGGTGTCGAGTGTGGCCGACGCGCTGGCCGACTCGGCGGGTGGCCCGCAGCGGGCCCGGGCCGCTGTCGAGCAGTGGCAGCGGTACCGGGGCGAGGTGGTTCCGGCGGTGCTCGACTTCGTCCGCGAGGTGCGGGGTCAGGGCGTCCGCGTCGGGCTCGCCACCAACGCCACCGACCTGCTCGACGAGGACCTGGCGACGTTGGGGCTGACCGGCGAGCTGGACGTGGTGGTCAACTCCTCGGTGGTCGGGGTGCACAAGCCGGCCCGCGAGTACTTCCAGGCCGCCTGCGAGGCCCTGGAGACCGCGCCGGGCCGGGTGCTCTTCGTCGACGACGAGGACCGGGCGGTCAGCGGTGCCCGGGTGGCGGGCCTGTCGGCGCACCGCTGGAGCGGCCCGGAGGACCTGCGCTACCTGCGGGCGGCGTTGGCCGCCTGAGGGGGACCTGCGGGCACGTGACCGGTCGCCCGCTCCGCAGGTCGTCGCGCCGTCAGGATGTTAGGAGGGGACCCCTGCTCTACCGCAGGCGTTAACAGGGGGCCCTTCCTTTCACGGGGTGAGCCGCTGCCGGGCCACCTCGCGCAGGCTGCCGTCGCTGCTGGTGCCCTCGATCACCACTTCCGACCCACGGCCGGCGTTGGTCAGCGTCGACACCGCGTTGCCGAAGTACGGGCCGGCCAGCTTGCGCCACTTCACGAAGGACCGGCGCACCCCGGCCGTACGGGCCATCGCACGGGCCGCCCCGGCCGGACCGCGCGCCCAGCCCAGCCGCATCACCGGTCGCATCCCGGCGGGCACCTGGTTGTGGATCGGCGAGCAGGTCAGCTGGTGCACGGGGGTGCGTACGTCCGGGTCGGCGAAGCGGACCCGGGCCACGTACGAGTGGTGCACGTCGCCGGAGAGCACGCTGATCGACGCCGGTGGCGGGTACGCCGGTCCGGCGCCCTTACGTTCGTCGGGACCGCCGGGTGTGCCGGTGCCGAGGCGGGCGAACAACTCGGCGAGGCCCTCGAAGGAGCGCCGGAACGCACCCCAGTGCTCCAGGTCGAGCGCGCGGCGCAGCTTCTCGGCCAGCCCGGCGACCCAGGGGCGGGACGAGTCGGCCAGCTTCTCGTTCCACGCCTCGACGTGGTGGATGCCGGGCGGCAGCAGCCACGGCAGCGAGGTGCCGACGACCAGGTGGTCGTAGCTGCCGTGGGCCTGGTCGACGAACCAGGACCACTCGGCGGCCGGCAGCATCGTCCGGCGGCCCGGCACCAGCACCCGGCTGCACCGGCTGTCCAGCATCACCAGCCGGGTGCGGCCCAGGTCGAGCGCGTAGCTCCACTGGTACTGCACGGCGCTCCAGCGGTCGGCGTCGTGCGACAGGTCGGCCTCGGTGTCGACCCGCGTGCCGAACTCGCGCAGCACCTCGGTGGCGTCTTCGGCCGCGCGGACCTTGGCGTAGACCGGGTCGGCGGCGATCTCGTCCGGGGAGAGGTTGCCCAGGTGCTGGTAGACCCAGTACGACGCCAGTCCGCTGGTGATCCGCTCGGGCCACCAGGGCTGGTCGCGCATGTCAGCCCGCCAGGAGGCCGAGGTGTTCCAGTCGTCGATGATCTCGTGGTCGTCGAAGATCATCACGCTCGGCACGGTGGAGAAGAGCCACCGGATCTCCGGGTCGCTCCACGACTCCAGATAGAGCTTGGTGTACTCGTCGTAGCTGACCACCTGGTCGCTGGGAGCGTCCTTGGGGCGCCGCCGCCGACGCCGCAGCAGCCGCTTGATGGTGGGCGAGGTCTCGTCGGCGTACACCTGGTCGCCGAGGAGCACTACCAGGTCGGGCAGGGCCGCCGGATCGGGGTCGTCCAACACCCGCCGGGTGTACGCGTCGAGCGCGTCCGGCGGGAGCCTGCGGGTGGTGGCGTGCTGGGTGGTCTCCCGGCACGACCCGAAGAGCAGCCGTACGGGCTGGTCCCGGTCGTCCTGGGCGCGGGTGCGGATCACGCTGGGCGGGAAGCGGCTCTCCGGCGGGGGCCAGGCCACCTCGTCGTCGATCAGCACCTCGTAGGTGGTGGCGCTGTCCGGCGTGAGCCCCTCCACGACCACCAGCGCGTAGTGGTGCTCGTACGCGGAGAAGGTGGCGGCCGTGCCGGAGGCGCCGCCCGCCGTGCGGACGGTGACCGTCGCGGGGGCCGTGGTCTCGACCCACACGGTGGCCCGGGTGCCGACGACCCGCCGGAGAAGCGGACCGATGAGCAGTCGGGCGGTGGGCATGGCGAACCTCCGAGGTGAGGGGGGACCTCTTCTTACTACCCCGCCGGCGGCCGTGGCATTGCTGGCTGGGCGAGCCTACCGCTCCTGCGGTGGATGACCGGGGGAGCGGTGGATGAGACGCCGTCGCGAGCATCTGACAGGATTTCGGCATGATGGATTACCTCCTCGTCGCACTCGCCCTGCTCGGCGTGCTGATCCTCGCCGGCGTGGGGCTGGTCGTGCCGCGGCTGCGCCGACGGCCGGAGCCGCCGCTGCCGCGTACGGAGGTCGACACCCGGGCCGAGGAGGACCTGGCCGGACCGCCGGTCGAGGCCCCGGAGTCCGATCTGTCCACCGGCGTCCTGGTGGAGCCCCCGGTCATCGAGGCGCCGGCCCCGACCGTCGAAGTGCCCGAGCCGACCGCCGGCCGGCTGGTCCGGCTGCGCTCCCGGCTGTCACGGTCGCAGAACGCCTTCGGCAAGGGCCTGCTCGGCCTGCTCAGCCGCGACCGGCTGGACGAGGACGTCTGGGAGGAGATCGAGGACAGCCTGATCACCGCCGACGTGGGTGTCGACGCCACCCGGGAGATCGTGGACCGCCTGCGGGAGCGCACCCGGGTGCTGGGCACCCGGTCGGTCGCCGAGCTGCGGACCCTGCTCGCCACCGAGCTGGTCAACGCGCTCGACCCGGCCCTGGACCGGGCCCTGCACACCACACCCAAGGAGGGTGTGCCCGCGGTCCTGCTCGTGGTCGGCGTCAACGGCGCGGGCAAGACCACCACCTGCGGCAAGATCGCCCGGGTGCTCATCGCCGACGGACGTACCGTGCTGCTCGGCGCGGCCGACACGTTCCGGGCCGCCGCCGCCGACCAGTTGGAGACCTGGGCCGGCCGGGTCGGCGCGGAGACCGTGCCGAAGCAGGC
>NZ_SISL01000477.1:0-4415 GCF_004307965.1 Verrucosispora sp. SN26_14.1
GACCCGGACCGAGTCCCGCCGCAGGCCGAGCGGCAGCGGCGCGACGCGTACGCGGTGCTGACCGGCCGCCAACCGGAGACAGCCGCGTCGGGTGACCCGGGCCCGGTCGGGATAGACGGTGACGTCGACGACGGGGGCATCGATCTCCGCAGTGTCCACGGCGGCGAGGGTAGTCGACAGCTACGACCGTTCCTTCCGGCACTGGTGGCCCGCGTCGGGGCGACGACGAGCGGCCACCGAAACACTTCCGCCATGTTTCCGAAACTACCGGTTGAAAACCCTGGAACATTCTGCCAGCCTGATAGGCATCGATCGATGAGATCGCTAACATTGATCTTCCTGCCCCTGGAGGTGTCCCACACCGTCACCAGGCCCGAGCAACCGGGTGACACGTCCACATCCGAGTCCACCACCCGCGACCACGTCCCGGCGGGCGACGGGCTCGACCACCGCCACCCTTCACCTGCCGGCCAGCCGGCCAGAGACGACTCACCTCCGCGCGGATGCCGGGCGTGAGCCCTGGTCCGGTCGGCGGACACCGCATTGCGGGTCGCCACCTGAGCGCACCCGATCAGTGACAGATACGTCCCATCCCATCAGTGGAGGATCAGCATGATCTCCCGGACCCGTCCCTCCAGGCGTCGACTCAGAGCGCTCTACGTTCCCGGAGCCGCCGCGCTGGTCGCCGTCTTCGTCGCATCGCTGCTGCCCACACTCGCTCACGCCGCCGAGACCACCCTCGCGGCGGCGGCGAACCAGTCCGGCCGGTACTTCGGTGCGGCGGTGGCGGCGAACAAGCTCAGCGACGGCGCGTACACGACGATCCTGAACCGCGAGTTCAACAGCGTCACGCCCGAGAACGAGATGAAGATCGACGCGACCGAGCCGCAGCAGGGCAACTTCACGTTCACCAACGCGGACCGGATCGTCAACCACGCTCTCAATCGGGGCTGGAAGGTGCGTGGCCACACGCTGGCCTGGCACTCGCAGCAGCCCGGCTGGATGCAGAACATGTCCGGCACCCAGTTGCGTAACGCCATGCTCAACCACGTCACGCGCGTCGCGACCTACTACCGGGGCAAGATCCACTCCTGGGACGTGGTGAACGAGGCGTTCGCCGACGGCGACAGCGGCGCCCGCCGCGACTCCAACCTCCAGCGCACCGGAAACGACTGGATCGAGGCGGCCTTCCGCGCCGCCCGGACGGCGGACCCGGGCGCGAAGCTCTGCTACAACGACTACAACACCGACAACTGGAACTGGGCCAAGACCCAGGCCGTCTACCGGATGGTCCAGGACTTCAAGAACCGGGGCGTACCGATCGACTGCGTCGGGTTCCAGTCGCACTTCAACGCCCAGTCGGCGTACAACAGCAACTACCGCACCACGCTGTCCAGCTTCGCGGCGCTCGGCGTCGAGGTGCAGATCACCGAGCTGGACATCGAGGGCTCCGGCACCACGCAGGCCAACACCTACCGCAGTGTGGTCAACGACTGTCTCGCGGTCGCCCGCTGCACCGGCATCACGGTGTGGGGCATCCGGGACACCGACTCGTGGCGCTCCGGCGGCACCCCGCTGCTCTTCGACGGCAGCGGCAACAAGAAGGCCGCGTACACGGCCACCCTGGACGCGCTGAACAGCGCCGGTCCCGGAACCACCCCCACGCCCACCACGCCGGGGCCCACCAACCCTCCGTCCGGCTCCGCCAGCGAGATCGTGGGTTCGCAGTCCGGCCGGTGCGTCGACGTGCCCAACTCCTCGCGAGACAACGGCACCCGGGTCCAGCTCTACGACTGCAACAAGCAGACGAACCAGGCATGGACGTACGACAGCTCCACCAAGCAACTCCGCGTCTACGGCGACATGTGCCTCGACGCCGCCGGCACCGGCAACAGCGCCGCCGTCCAGATCTACGCCTGCCACAGCCAGACCAACCAGCAATGGAACATCAACACCAACGGCACCATCAGCGGCGTCCAATCCGGCCGCTGCCTCGACGCCTGGAACACCACCAACGGCGCCCAGATCCAGCTCTACGACTGCCACGGACAGACCAACCAGCAGTTCCGGCTGGTCTCCCTCGGCGGTCCCACCTCACCGCCGCCGACCACTCCGCCGCCGTCGGGTAACTGCTCGCTGCCCTCGTCGTACCGGTGGTCGTCGACGGGTGCGTTGGCGCAGCCGCGGTCGGGGTGGGTGTCGTTGAAGGACTTCACCCACGCCCCCTACAACGGCCAGCAGCTCGTCTACGCCACCACCCACGACACCGGCACCAGCTGGGGCTCGATGAACTTCGGCCTCTTCTCCAACTGGAACCAGATGGGCTCGGCCAGCCAGAACGCCATGCCGTTCTCCGCCGTCGCCCCCTCACTGTTCTACTTCGCACCCCGCAACGTCTGGGTCCTCGCCTACCAGTGGGGCGGCCCCGCCTTCTCCTACCGCACCTCCACCAACCCGGCGAACGTCAACAGTTGGGGACCGGCGCAGACCCTGTTCACCGGATCCATCTCCAACTCCGGCACCGGCCCCATCGACCAGGCCCTCATCGGCGACAGCCAGAACATGTATCTGTTCTTCGCCGGAGACAACGGCCGCATCTACCGGGCCAGCATGCCGATCGGCAACTTCCCCGGCAGCTTCGGCTCCAACTACACCACGATCATGACCGACACCACCAACAACCTCTTCGAAGGCGTACAGGTCTACAAACTCGAAGGCGAGAACCGGTACCTCATGCTCGTCGAGGCCATCGGCTCCCAGGGCCGCTACTTCCGCTCCTTCACCGCCACCAGCCTCGGCGGCACCTGGACCCCCCAGGCCGCCACCGAGAGCAACCCCTTCGCCGGTAAGGCCAACAGCGGCGCCACCTGGACCAACGACATCAGCCACGGCGAACTCATCCGCACCAACGCCGACCAGACCATGACCGTCAACGCCTGCAACCTCCAGTTCCTCTACCAGGGCCGTTCACCCAACTCCGGCGGCGACTACGGCCTCCTGCCCTACCGCCCCGGACTACTCACCCTGCAACGCTGACCGCGCGCAGGTCCGGCTAGGGCACAGCCGGCGCGGGCGGGTCCGGTGCATACCGGACCCGCCCATCCCACACCCACCCCCACCACCAGGAGGTATCGACAGTGCGAGGACATGCGCCCCCTCCCCCGCCCTCGGGGATCACTGACGCTCACCGAGCGTCCCCCGGCGTTCGGGGACGGCTGTTCAAGCTCGCCACCGCCGGACTCGCCGCCGCCGTCGGCTTGCTCACCATCACCATGGCGACCGGCTCGGCGTCGGCCGCCGACAACCCGTACCAGCGGGGTCCGGACCCCACCCGGAACAGCGTCGCGGCCGAGAACGGCCCCTTCGCCAACACGTCGGTCAGCGTCCCGTCCGGGAACGGCTTCAACGGCGGTCGGATCTACTACCCGACCGACACCAGTCAGGGCACCTTCGGTGCCATCGCGATCTCGCCGGGATACACCGCGCTGTTCTCCGCCGAACTGGCGTGGATGGGACCGTGGCTGGCCTCGCACGGTTTCGTGGTGATCGGCATCGAGACCAACAGCCGCAACGACTTCGACACGGCGCGCGGCACCCAGTTGCTCGCCGCTCTGGACTACCTGACGCAGCAGAGCACGGTCCGCAACCGGGTCGACCCGAACCGGCTGGCCGTCGCGGGTCACTCGATGGGCGGCGGCGGGGCGCTGAGCGCCGCGATGCGACGCCCGTCGCTGAAGGCGGTGGCCGGCATCACGCCGTACTCGCCGTCGTCGAACCTGGCCAACGACCGGGTGCCCACGATGATCATCTCCGGACAGGCGGACACGGTGGTCACCCCGTCGTACGCGCTCGGTCTGTACAACAGCATTCCGGCCACGACGGAGAGCGTCTACCTGGAGGTCGCCGGTGGCGACCACGGATTCATGGTCGGCCGGTCGAACCCGGTGCTGATCCGGACCATGCTGCCGTTCCTGAAGACGTTCGTCGACAACGACGCCCGGTACACCCAGTTCCTCTGCCCGCTGGTGGACAACAGCGGGGTGGTCACCTACCGCAACACGTGCCCGTTGTTGCCGCCGCCGACCGGTACGCCGACGCCGACCCCCACCACGCCCGGGCCGACGACGCCGCCGCCCACCACGCCGCCGCCCGGCTCCGCCAGCGAGATCGTCGGTACGCAGTCCGGCCGGTGCGTCGACGTCCCCAACTCGTCACGCACCAACGGCACCCGCGTCCAGCTCTACGACTGCAACCGGCAGACCAACCAGACCTGGACCTACAACACCAGCACCAAGCAACTCCGCGTCTACGGCGACATGTGCCTCGACGCCGCCGGCACCGGCAACAGCGCCGCCGTCCAGATCTACGCCTGCCACAGCCAGACCAACCAGCAATGGAACATCAACACCAACGGC
>NZ_SISL01000478.1:0-4409 GCF_004307965.1 Verrucosispora sp. SN26_14.1
GGGGTACGCGGCCCGGACGCCTCCGGCCGGGTCGGCTCGTACGGCCGGGGCCGCTCGACCGGCACCGGCTGGTAGGGGCGGGTCGGCTCCACCCGGACCGGCTCGTACGGCCGGCTCGGTTCGCTGGACCAGCCCTGCCCCGAGGTCTCCCGCCCGCGTCGGCCGCTCTCGTCCTCGCCGCGCGCCCAGGACGGCGCCCAGTCACTCGGCGGGCCGGAGCGGGCCCAGTTCGGCTGCTCGTCCTCCGGCGGGTCTGCCTCCGCCGACCAGCCACCGCGCCGGTCGGCACTCGGCGGAGGCCATCCACCGCCCTGGTCGGCGGCGTAACCGTGGTCGCCGGACGGACCGGCGGCGGGGTGGGACGGACCGGTCGGCTCGGCCGGATACGGCTCGTCCCAGCCGCGCGACCGGCCGGCGGACGGATCGTCCCCGTGGCGTTCGGCGGTGGGCGCATGCACGCCGGGCGGCATCTCGAAGCCGGAGGCGGCGGTGCCGACGGGCGGCACCTGCACGGCCGGCGGCGCCGAGGTGGGCAGGCCGGCGGTCGAGGTCACCGGCTGCTCGCCGGCGGGGGTGGGACGTGGCGCCGGCACCACCATCCGGTCGTGACCGGCGTCACGGCCCGACTCACGCAGGCCGGGCGGGGCACTGACCGGGGTGTGTCGACCGGCCGACGACTCGTCCTCGGGGTGTACGCCGTTGACGTGGTGTCCGTTCGTGCGCGTCGCGCGTTCCGGCTCCGACTGGTCACCGGCGGGAGCGGGCAGGTCGGCGTAGCGTGGTGAGGCGGTCGCCCAACCGGAGGGCGGCTCGGGGTGACGCCGGGGCGCGCCGAGGTCGCGGGAACCTTCCGCCCCCCACGACCAGTCGGCCGCCGACGGTGCCCACCCGTTGCCGGAACGGGCCAGGTCATCCCACTGACCCGTCCCGTCGCCGTGCTCTCCCGGGGTGGCGGCACCGGGTTGCCCTGCTTCACTCACCGCGCGCTCCTTGGTCGCCCCCGCTGAGGCTACCGTGTGGCGACAGTGGCGATAAGTTACAGCGGCGGGCCAATTCCGCGCGGGGCCATGGCGGCCCTGAGCGGTTCGGGCGAAATGCGGCCCGTCTACAGACTCGGAGGTTCCCATGACCGCTGTGGGGAACGGCGCCCAGACCACCGGCAGGCCGACCCGCCTGCCCCGTTCGGCACGCCGCAAGCAGCTGCTCGCCGCTGCTCAGGAGGTATTCGTCGCGCAGGGTTACCACGCCGCGGCCATGGACGACATCGCCGAGCGGGCCGGCGTCTCCAAGCCCGTGCTGTACCAGCACTTCCCGGGCAAGATGGAGCTGTATCTCGCCCTGCTCGACACGCACTGTGACGCAATCGTCGCCAAGGTGCACGACGCGATGGCGAGCACCGCCGACAACAAGGAGCGGGTCAGCGCGTCCGTACGGGCGTACTTCGACTTCGTCGACCACGAGAGCGAGGCGTTCCGCCTGGTCTTCGAGTCGGACCTGCGTAACGACCCGGCCGTGCGGGAGCGCGTGGAGCGGGTCGAGCAGGGCTGCATCGCGGCGATCACCGACACCATCATCTCGGACACCGGGGTCAGCCGGGCTCATGCGGAGCTGCTCGCCTCCGGCCTGGTCGGCGCCGCCGAGACCGCGGCACAGTTCTGGCTGGCCCGCGGGCGGCAGGTACCCAAGGCCGAGGCGGAGGCGTTGGTGGCCGCGCTGTCCTGGCGGGGCATCGCGAGCTTCCCGCTGCAAGGTGAGTCAGCCTGAACTCGCACCTTGTGATCGGATAGCCTTCGCACGGCGACCATTTCGCCCGACGGAGGAGGCACAGTGGAGGTCAAGATCGGGGTGCAGTACGCACCGCGCGAGCTGGTCCTGGAGAGCGCACAGTCGCCGGCCGAGATCGAGCAGATCGTGACCGACGCGATGGCCAGGAACGAGGGCGGCACGCTCTCCCTGACCGACGAGAAGGGCCGGCGGGTCATCGTGCCGGTCAGCAAGGTCGCTTACGTCGAGATCGCCGAGGCGTCCCCTCGGGCAGTGGGCTTCACCGTCCGCTGACGATCAGTTGTTGAGGCCGGCGGCGGCCATCCGCGCGGTGTGCGCGGCGGTCAGCCGCCGGAACAATCCGGGTACGTCCGCCTGCCCGTCCGCGACGATCAGGGCGGTCAACGTCCCCCGGTCGGCGGCGACCACCCGGCCCGCCTGGGACAGCGCCTCGCCGACCAGTCGCCGGGCCCACATGGACAACCGACCGGCGACCTTCGGGTCCGCCGCGACGGCGTGCCGGATCTCGGCGGCGGCGAACTCCGCGTACCGCGAGTCACGCAGCACGTCCAGGACCAGGCGCCGGTCCGGCTCCCGCAGCGCCTCGGCGATCTCGCGGAGGAAGTCCTCGGTGATCCCGTCACCGACGTACGCCTTGGTGACCGCTTCCGCCCAGTCCCGGGGCTCGGTCGAGTCGTGGTACCCCTGCAACGGCTCGACGTAGGCCGCCATCGCCTCCTCCACCGGCACGCCGAGCACCGCCAGCCGGTCGGCCAGCCGCCGGTAGTTGGCGATCTCGGCGGCGGCCATCTCGCTCAACGCGGCCCGACGGCGCAGATCCGGGGCGAACCGGGCATCGGCCGCCAGACGTTCGAAGGCGAGCAGTTCACCGAGGGCCACCAGGCCGAGCAGGTCGGCGACGGCGTGATCGGGCGCGGCGGGGGCGGACACCCGCGCAGGCTACCGCCGTCGGCCGCCCGGGGAGCGCTCGGCGAGGCGTCACCGGGCGGGCTGACCAGGCAGCACCGACCACATACATGTGATACAGGTCACATAGAAGCCCTCCCGGTGACTCTTGCCGGACTGGAATCGGGACGGCTTCACACCCGTTCAGGTAACATGGACGAGTTGCCGTAGGCGCCGATCCCGACCGGATTCAGATCCAACCCGGTCGACGTCCGACCCACGGCGCGCGTGCGGCCCGGTCCGCCCGGCATCTCTGCCGCCGACCGTGTGGCCCGCGCCAAAACCGAACGCGCCCTGAGGACATGACGGGGCGCACCCACGAGAGGGCACCCCCAAATCCACATGAGTGAGCCGATTCAAGACCTCACAGACGGCCAGGAACTGGCCCCGACCGCCCCGGTCCGACCGGAGGCACCGACCTTCGCCGAGCTCGGCGCGCGCGCCGAGACCGTCGACGCGCTGGCCGCGTCCGGCATCACCCGCGCCTTCGCCATCCAGGAGTACGCGCTGCCGATCGCCCTGCGCGGCGCCGACCTGATCGGGCAGGCGCCGACCGGCACCGGCAAGACCCTCGGCTTCGGCGTACCGCTGCTGGAGCGGGTCTTCGCACCGGGCGAGGGCAGTGACGGCGTGCCGCAGGCACTCGTCGTCGTGCCCACCCGTGAACTGGGCATCCAGGTCGCCAAGGACATCGCCGCCGCAGGCCGCACCCGGGGCGTCCGGGTACTCCCGATCTATGGCGGGGTCGCGTACGAGCCGCAGGTCGACGCGCTGCGCAAGGGCGTGGAGATCCTCGTCGGTACGCCGGGCCGCCTGCTCGACCTGGCCAAGCAGAAGCACCTGCGCCTGCACGGCGTACGCGCGCTGGTGCTGGACGAGGCCGACCGGATGCTCGACCTGGGCTTCCTCGACGACGTCGAGCGGATCCTGGCGATGCTCCCGGAGGAGCGGCAGACCATGCTGTTCTCCGCCACCATGCCGGACCCGATCGTGACGCTGTCCCGGCGGTTCCTGCGTCACCCGATCACGATCCACGCCGGGCACACCGCCGAGACCGGCCCGTCCCCGCAGACGGAGCAGCTGGTCTACCGCACCCACTCGATGAACAAGATCGAGATCGTGGCCCGGATCCTCCAGGCGGAGAGCCGTGGCCTGACGATGATCTTCACGCGGACCAAGCGGGCCGCCGACCGGGTGGCCGAGGACCTCGACTTCCGTGGCTTCGCGGTCGCGGCCGTGCACGGCGACCTCGGACAGGGCGCCCGTGAGCGGGCCCTCCGGGCCTTCCGCGCCGGCAAGATCGACACTCTGGTCGCCACCGACGTCGCGGCCCGGGGCATCGACGTCAGCGGCGTCACCCACGTCATCAACTACGACTGCCCCGAGGACCAGGACACCTACACCCACCGGATCGGCCGTACCGGCCGGGCCGGGGCGACCGGTGTGGCGGTGACCTTCGTCGACTGGGACGACATGCCCCGCTGGCGGATCATCGACAAGACGCTCGGGCTGGACATGCCCGAGCCGCAGGAGACCTACCACACCTCTCCGCACCTCTACACCGAACTGCACATCTCGACCGAGGTGACCGGCACGCTGCCGACCGCCGAGCGCACCCGCGCCGGATTGTCCGCCGAGGTCGAGGAGGACCTGGGCGGCGGTCGCGCCCGCCGTGGCGG
>NZ_SISL01000479.1:0-4366 GCF_004307965.1 Verrucosispora sp. SN26_14.1
AGATGGGTAAAAGAGACAGGGTGCAGGCCGCCGCGAGCTCCAGCTCGACCGGGCCGCCGCTGATCAGCCGGTGCACCACCGCCACGCAGGAGCGGCCGTGCAGCATGGCCAGTTCCCGCTCGATCACCACGTCGCCGATGCGCCACCGCCAGCGGGGCAGCCCGTCGGTCAGGTCGAAGCGCTCCAGCAGCTCGAAGCCGCGCGGGTCGACGTCGCCGGAGACCCACTCGTGCGCGCCGAGGCGGACCCGGGCGCCGGAGGGCAGCAGCACCGCCGGGTCGAGGCTGGCCAGCCCCACCTTGCGGGCGGCCGGGGTGTTGCCCGGCACCACCAGCAGCCCGTGGTACCGGCGGGTGCGCAGCCCGCCGACGGTGCCCATGGCGTACCCGCCGAGGCCGTCGGGCACCAACCACTCGCGGCCGGCGGCGCTGGTCAGCTCTCCGCAGACCTGCGTGCCGAAGCGAATCTCGATCAACTTTCCTCCACCGGCGGCGAGGTGTAACACGACACGACGACAATGGCCGCTGTGGTGAAGTACCCAGGCGGCGTCGAAGATGTAGAAGTGATCACTGACGGTTCGCCCTCCGCCCCGGCCCCCGATGCCGAACGGGTCCGGCTCGCCCAGGCCGATGCCGGCGAGCAGGACTGGCGTGCATGGGGTCCCTATCTGTCCGAACGGGCGTGGGGGACGGTACGGGAGGACTACAGCGAGCACGGCACAGCCTGGGACTACTTCCCCCATGACCACGCGCGGTCCCGAGCCTACCGGTGGTCCGAGGACGGCATGGCGGGCGTGTGTGACGATCGACAGACCTTCTGTTTCGCCGTCGCGCTCTGGAACGAGCGGGATCCGATCCTCAAGGAACGGATGTTCGGTCTCGGCGGGGACGGCGGCAACCACGGCGAGGACGTCAAGGACTACTGGTGGTACGAGGACTCCACGCCGACCCATTCGTGGATGCGCTGGCGCTACCACTACCCGCAGGCCGCCTTCCCGTACGACGAGCTGGTCGCGGTCAACGGGCTGCGGGGTCGGGACGACACCGAGTACGAGCTGGTCGACACCGGCATCTTCGACGACGACCGGTACTGGGCGGTGACGGTCGACTTCGCCAAGGCCACCCCGACGGACATGTGCGTGGTGGTGACCGTGGTCAACCGGGGGGACCAGCGCGAGCGGTTGCATGTGCTGCCGCACCTGTGGTTCCGCAACACCTGGGCGTGGGGGCTGCCCGGCGGTGACCGGGTGCCGCAGATCGTCGGGGAGGGCAGCCGGCTGCTCGGCGAGCACTGGGTGCTCGGGCAGGTCCGGCTCGAAGGTGACGGCGACCCGACGCCGCTGCTCTGCGACAACGACACCAACGCCGAGCGGCTGTGGGGGCTGGCGAGCCGTACGCCGTACCCGAAGGACGGCATCAACGACCACGTGGTCGACGGGGCCGAGACGGTGAACCCGGAGCTGACCGGCACCAAGGGCGCGCTGCACTACGTGCTGGACGTGCCGGCCGGAGAGCAGCGTCAGATCCGGCTGCGGCTGACCCGTACGGCCCCGCCGCCGGGTGCCGTCGACCCGCCCGCGGCGGACCTGGGCGACGGTTTCGAGACCGTGGTGTGGGCGCGGCGGGCGGAGGCGAACCGGTTCTTCGACGGGGTGATCCCCGCCAAGGCCAGCGCCGACGAGGCGTTGATCGCCCGGCAGGCCATCGCCGGGCTGATGTGGGGCAAACAGTTCTACCACTTCGACGTCAAACGGTGGCTCGACGGCGATCCGGGGTCGGCGCCGCCGGCCGGGCGCCGGCACGGCCGCAACAGTGCCTGGTGGCACATGACCAGCTTCGACGTGATCTCGATGCCGGATCCGTGGGAGTACCCGTGGTACGCCGCGTGGGACCTGGCCTTCCACTGCGTGAGCATCGCGCGGGTCGACCCCGGCTTCGCCAAGGACCAGCTGCTGCTCCTGCTGCGGGAGTGGTACCTGCACCCCAACGGGCAGATCCCGGCGTACGAGTGGGCGTTCGGCGACGTCAACCCGCCGGTGCACGCCTGGGCGGCGTTGAAGGTGTTCGAGATCGACGGCAGCCGGGACCACGACTTCCTGGCCCGGATGATGCACAAGCTGCTGATGAACTTCACCTGGTGGGTCAACCGCAAGGACACCGGTGGCAACAACGTCTTCGAGGGCGGCTTCCTCGGGTTGGACAACGTCGGCCCGTTCGACCGGTCGGCGGCGTTGCCGGTGGCCGGGGTGCTGGAGCAGTCCGACGGCACCGGCTGGATGGCGATGTACGCGCTCAACCTGCTGGACATCGCCATCGTGCTGGCCGAGCACGATCGCACCTGGGTGGACACCGCGACGAAGTTCTTCGAGCACTTCACCTACATCGCGGCGGCCGCGTACGACCAGGGGCTCTGGGACGAGGAGGACGCGTTCTTCTATGACGTGCTGCGGCTGGCCGACGGGACGAAGGTGCCGTTGAAGGTGCGTTCGGTGGTGGGCCTGCTGCCGTTGGCGGCCGTCACCCGGCTGCCCGCGCGGACCCTGCACCGGCTGCCGGAGCTGGGTGCCCGGCTGCGCTGGTTCCTCACCCACCGCCCCGAGTACGCCTCGGTGGTCGGCGCCCGACGCATCGGCCCGGACGGGCGTCAGCAGCGGCTGCTGTCCATGTGCGGTCCGGAGCAGGTGGTCCGGGTGCTGGCCCGGATGTTGGACACCGACGAGTTCCTCTCCGAGTACGGCCTGCGGACGCTGTCGCGCGCGCATCTGGACAAGCCGTTCGCGGTGACCCTGGGCGGGCAGGAGTTCTGCGTCGGGTACGAGCCGGCCGAGTCGACCAGTGGCCTGTTCGGCGGCAACTCCAACTGGCGCGGCCCGATCTGGATGCCGACGAACTTCCTGCTGATCAGCGCGTTGCGCGACTACGCGGCGTTCTTCGGTGAGGACCTCCAGGTGGAGTACCCGACGCGTTCGGGGGTGAAGAAGACCCTCGACGAGATCGCCGACGACCTCTCCGCCCGGCTGATCGCGTTGTTCACCCGCGACGACTGGGGGCGGCGGCCGATCTATGGCGCGGCGCAACTGTTCCAGACCCATCCGGACTGGCGGGACCTGATCGCCTTCCCGGAGTACTTCCACGGCGACAACGGTGCCGGGCTCGGTGCCTGGCACCAGACCGGCTGGTCGGCCCTGGTCGCCGACCTGATCCTGACGTTGCGGCGCTGACCGGCCGGGCGCAGAGTCGCCATTCCGTCGCGGAGGGTTCGCCGGGGAGCGGCGCGACTACGCTCGGCGGGGTGTCCGGAGCAGAGCACGGAGACGGTGAGCTGGGCGGTGACGCGATCGTCGCCACCGCCTGGCGGTTGGCCGAGGCCGAGGGGTGGGCGGGTGTGACCGCCCGCCGGCTGGCCGAGCGCGCCGACGTCGACCTCGGGGCCCTCTACGAACGCTTCGCCGACCGTGAGGCGGTGGTCGCCGCGGTCGCGGTGCGGGGTTTCGCCGATCTGGCCGCCGCGTTGACCGGCGCCCGGGTGGCGGTGGACCGGCCGGACGAGGTGTGGCCGGCGGTGATGGCGGCCTATCTCGACTTCGCCTACGCCCACCCGGAGATCTACGACGCGATGTTCGCTCACACTCCGGACCTCACGCTCGGGGCCGAGGAGGTGCCGGAGACCGTCGCGGCGGCTTTCGGTGAACTGCGGGCGGCGCTGACCGCGTCCGCCGCCGCGCAGGCCGACGACACGCTCGCCGAACTCGGCTGGAGTCTGTTGCACGGCATGGTGATGCTCACCCGGGGTGGGCGGTTGCGCCCCGAGGCCCAGGAGCAACGCGAACAGCTCCTCGGCAACCACCTCTTCAGCCCGCGCTGAGCCGCTCACCCTGCCCGTGTCGTACCCGCCGGAGGCGGGGGCGGCTTCCCCATGTCCCTCCACAATGGATTTATGTGCACTCGATGTTCACGTAAACATTGTGGGCGCTCGTGCGGAACGCGTGGGGCGTACGGCATTGCAGTGGATCTTTTAATGGTGTGTACGCAGGGCCGGGAATGGTGTCACCGATCCGCGCGCAGGCGTGTTGACATTGGCAAACGTCAACTCCTCCGCGTCGGCGGAAAGTACTTCTTGAACGCTCCGTAACTTTGTGGCAATCTCACCTTCATCGATGCGTAGCGTTCCCTCGTCGCCTGTCGTCTGCCCGACGAGCACCTCAGCCGGCCGGTTGTGTTAGCGCTAACTCATCGACTCGACGCGACTCTGGAGGTGCTGGGAACATGAAGACACCCGTCCACCCGAGCGGTCCTCCGCGACGGCGATGGTCCGCCGCACCGGTGGTGCGCGCGCTCGCGGTCGGCCTGCTGGCGGCCGGCGCGGC
>NZ_SISL01000048.1:0-22876 GCF_004307965.1 Verrucosispora sp. SN26_14.1
AATGTGTATAAGAGACAGCGCCCACGCCGTCCTGCTGGGCACCGACCCGGCCGACGGTGCCGTGCTGGCGACCACGCCGGGCCAGATCACGTTGACCTTCAACGAACCGGTCGCGGTCCGCCCGGGTGGCGTGCGGCTGCTCGACGCGGCCGGCGAGGAGCTGTCCGGCGACAGCCGGTCGGTGGACACCACGGTGGTCCTGACCGTGCCGCCGGAGTTGCCCGGCGGCACCTACATCGTCACGTTCCGGGTGATCTCCGCCGACAGCCATCCCGTATCGGGTGGGTTCAGCTTCGCGGTGGGCGCGCCGAGCAGTTCCGCCGTGGCGGTGCCGGAGAGCAGTCCGGGACGCGGGCTGGACGTGCTGCGTCAGGTCTTCGAGGCGCTCGCCTACCTCGGCCTGTTGGTCGGTGCGGGCGTACTCGTCTTCCTGCTGGTCCTGCTGCGCGCCGACGCGCCGGTGCTGCGGCGGCGGCTGCTGCGGCTGGCCGCCTGGTCGGTGGGGCTGACCGTGCTGGCGCGGCTGGTCCTGGTGCCGGCCGTCCCCGCCTGGCAGGACGGCCGGAACCTGGACGGACTGGTCGACCCCGCCCTCTGGACCGCCGGGCTCGGTGCGGAGGAGTCCCTCAGCTCCCTGTTGGTGCTGCTGGGTCTGGGTGCCGCCTGGTGGGCGACCGCTGCCGCCGGGCCGGCGCCTGCCACCGCATCGGCCGAGGACACACCGACGGCTGAGGGCTCACCGACAGCCGCAGGCACACCGACGGCCGACGCTACCGGTCCCGGCCGGCGGGCGGCGCTGACGGCCGTGGCGTTCGCCGGTGTCGTCCTCGCCTGGGGGGCGGTCGCCCTGGTCGGGCACACCCGCACCTATGGGCCGGCCTGGTTGGTCGTCCCGGCCGACGTGCTGCACGTGGTCACCGCCGGTGTGTGGCTGGGCGGGCTGGTGGCCCTGGCCTGGACGCTGGCCCGGTCGGCCGACCTGCCGCCGGGAGCGGCGGCGCGTACGGTGTCCGCGTTCTCGCGCACCGCCGCCGTCCTCGTCGGCCTGCTCGGCGTCGCCGGGGTGCTGCTCGGGTGGCGCATCCTGGGGTCCTGGGAGGCGCTGTGGGGCACGGCCTACGGTCTGGCCCTGCTGACGAAGGTCGGGCTGACCGTCGTGGTGCTGGCGGTGGCCGCACACAACCGTTTCCGGCTGGTGCCCCGGGTGGTGGCCACCGACCGCGACGAGGGACCTCCGGCGGCGTGGCGGCTGCTGCGCCGCTCGGTCCGTTGGGAGGCGGCGCTGCTGGTCGGTGTGGTCGCCGCGACCGGGTTCCTGGTCACGCAGAGCCCGGTCACCGACACCGGTACGCGTCCGCCGGCCGACGCCGGGGACCGTCCGATCGTGGCGGAGGCGCCGCTGGGGTCGGGTCGGGCCGTCGTCCGGCTGACCCCCGGGGTGGTAGGAGTGAACTCGATGGAACTGAATATCCTCGATGCGGCGGGCCAGCCGATCGCACCGGTCGACGACCCGAGGTTGACGGTCCAGTTGCCCGCGATGGACGTCGGTCCGCTGGAGCGGACGCTCTCGCCGACCGGGCCGGGCCGGTACGAGGCGGTCGTCGACCTGCCGCTCGCCGGTTCCTGGGTGGTCCAGGTCAGCGTGCGGACCTCCAAGTACGAGAGTCCGGTCGCCCGCGTCACGGTGGACGTCGGATGAGGTCGCGACGGTGGATCCGGGCGGCTGCCGTGGCGACCGGTGTCGTCGCGTACCTGGCGTGGGGGGCGGCGCCCGCAGCGGCGCACGTCGAGGTCGCGGAGGCGAAGCCGAACGGCGACGGCACCACGACCCTGACGTTCGCCTTCGACCACAGTTGTGACGACTCCCCCACCACCGAGCTGGTCGTCGCGCTGCCCGAGGGGGTGACCGCGACCGGCACGGTGGAACCGGAGGGGTGGTCCGCCGCGCTCTCCGGGGATCGAGTCACCTTCAGCGGGCCGGGGCGGGAGACCGCCGAGGTGGGCGTGACCACGCGGATCGTGGCCCAGGCGGGCGACACGTTGCACTTCCCGGTGCTGCAACGGTGCGCCGACGGCAACTCGCTCGACTGGATCGACCGCACCGCCGACAGCGACTACCCGGCGCCACGGTTGATCACGACCAACGCCGTGCTCGAGACCCCGCCGGAGGCGACCGTCGCACCGCCGGTCGCCGCTGGCGGCGGGACACCGTCGGAGGGCGGGGGCGCGACGCTGGGCCAGGCGTTGACCGTGGTGGTCGTGTTCGTCGTGCTCGCCGCCGGGGCGGGTCTCCTGGTCGCCCGTCGTCCTGCGTAGGGCATCGGCGGGCTCTGCGTGCCCGTACGGTCTTTCGGAACGGGAGGGGCCCCGGTCGATCGTCGACGATCGGCCGGGGCCCCTGCGGTGCGACGTGGATCAGGCCAGGTCGAACCGGTCGAGTTCCATCACCTTGGTCCAGGCCGCGACGAAGTCGGCCACGAACTTGCCGTGGGCGTCGTCGCTGGCGTAGACCTCGGCCAGCGCCCGGAGCTGCGAGTTGGAGCCGAAGACGAGGTCGACCGCGGTGGCGGTCCACTTCACCTCGTCGGTGGCCAGGTCGCGGATCTCGTACACGTTCTCCTCGGACTCCGACGCCTTCCACCGGGTGCCCGGGGAGAGCAGGTTGGCGAAGAAGTCGTTGGTGAGCACGCCGGGCCGGTCGGTGAGGACGCCGTGGCGGCTGTCGCCGACGTTGTTCCCGAGGGAGCGCAGGCCACCGATCAGGGCGGTCATCTCGGGCGCGGTCAGGTTGAGCATGTAGGCCCGGTCGACGAGCAGGACCTCCGGCTGGGTCTTCTCACCCGGGCGCAGGTAGTTGCGGAACCCGTCGGCACGCGGCTCCAGGACCCGGAACGACTCGACGTCGGTCTGCTCCTGGCTGGCGTCGGTGCGACCCGGGTGGAACGGGACGGTGATCTCGACCCCGGCGTCACGCGCCGCCTTCTCGACGGCGGCCGAGCCGGCCAGCACGATCAGGTCCGCCAGGGAGATCTTCGCGCCACCTGCGGAGTTGAACTCCCGCTGGATGTCCTCCAGGGTCTTCAGCACCGCGGCGAGCTGCTCCGGCTGGTTGACCTCCCAGCTGCGCTGCGGCTCGAGACGGATCCGGGCACCGTTGGCGCCGCCCCGCTTGTCGGTGTAGCGGAAGCTGGCGGCCGAGGCCCACGCGGTGGAGACGAGCTGGGCGGTGCTCAGCCCGGACTCCAGGACCTTGGCCTTGAGGGCGGCGACGTCGGCGTCACCGACCAGCTCGTGGTCGACGGCCGGGACCGGGTCCTGCCAGAGCTGGGCCTCGGGGACCCACGGGCCGAGGAAGCGGCTGACCGGACCCATGTCGCGGTGCAGCAGCTTGTACCACGCCTTGGCGAAGGCGAGCGCGAACTCGTCGGGGTTCTCCAGGAACCGGCGGGAGATCCGCTCGTACGCCGGGTCCACGCGCAGCGACAGGTCCGTCGTCAGCATGGTGGGCTTGTGCTTCTTCGACGGGTCGTGGGCGTCCGGGATGATCGCCTCGGCGTCCTTGGCGACCCACTGCTTGGCGCCACCCGGGCTGGTGGTCAGCTCCCACTCGTAGCCGAAGAGGATCTCGAAGAAGCGGTTGCTCCACTCGGTCGGCCGGTCGGTCCAGGTGACCTCGAGGCCGCTGGTGATCGTGTCGGCGCCCTTGCCGCTGCCGTGCGTGCTCAGCCAGCCCAGGCCCTGCGTCTCCAGCGGGGCGCCCTCGGGCTCGGGGCCCACGTGGTCGTCGGCGACGCCGGCACCGTGGGTCTTGCCGAACGTGTGGCCACCGGCGATGAGCGCGACCGTCTCCTCGTCGTTCATCGCCATCCGGGCGAAGGTCTCCCGGATGAAGTGCGCCGCCGCCAGCGGGTCCGCGTTGCCCCGGGGGCCCTCGGGGTTGACGTAGATCAGGCCCATCTCGGTCGCGCCGACGCCCTGGGACATCTCCTGCTCGGAGACGTAGCGCTCGTCACCGAGCCAGGTGTCCTCCGGCCCCCAGAAGATCTCCTCGGGCTCCCACACGTCGGGGCGGCCGAAGGCGAAGCCGAAGGTCTTGAAGCCCATCGACTCCAGGGCCACGTTGCCGGCGAGCACGAGCAGGTCGGCCCAGGAGATCTGCTGGCCGTACTTCTGCTTGACCGGCCACAGCAGGCGGCGGGCCTTGTCCAGGTTGGCGTTGTCCGGCCAGCTGTTGAGCGGGGCGAACCGCTGCCCGCCGTCACCCGCGCCGCCACGGCCGTCCTCGATGCGGTACGTGCCGGCGGCGTGCCAGCTCATCCGGATCATCAGACCGCCGTAGTGGCCGAAGTCGGCCGGCCACCAGTCCTGCGAGGTGGTGAGGACCTGGGTGATGTCCCGCTTGAGCGCCTCGACGTCGAGCTTGGCGAACGCCTGCGCGTAGCTGAAGTCGGCGCCGAGCGGGTTGCCCTTCGACGAGTGGGCGTGCAGCACCGAGAGGTCGAGCTGGTTGGGCCACCAGTCCCGGTTGGTGTGCGGGCGACCGCCGGTCTTCGGGGTGGGCGAGTCGATCGCCGGGTTCTCGCTCTCGCTGCCGTGCGCGGTCACCGAGTCGTGCGCGACCGGGCAGCCGGACTCGGCCTTCTTGTCCACGCCCTGGGCACTCGACGGACCGTCGTGCTGTGGGTTACTCAATGTGCTTCCTTCCGACCTGGCGGATCACTGGTGGTGCGTGTCACTGGTGGTGCGTGCGGTCGCAGTCGGGGCAGGTGCCCCAGTAGACGACCTCCGCCTCGTCGACCACGAAGCCGTGGTCGTCGGAGGCGGTGAGACAGGGTGCGTCGCCGACGGCGCAGTCCACGTCGGCGATCGCGCCGCAGGAGCGGCAGACGACATGGTGGTGGTTGTCCCCGACCCGGGACTCGTATCGGGCGACGGCTCCGGCGGGCTGGATGCGCCGCACCAGACCGGCGTCGGTCAGCGCCCGCAGCACGTCGTAGATGGCCTGGTGGGACACGGTGGGGTGGTCGGCCCGGACCAGCCGGGTCACCGCGTCGGTGTCGACGTGCGGGTGGTCCCGCAGCGCCGCGAGCACCGCCAGTCGGGGCCGGGTCACGCGCAACGAGACCGCGCGGAGCTGGGCCTCGAAGTCGGACGTCATGCCGGCCAACCTACTCCACTCTTTTGGAATCAATCAAGTTTGCTGACGCTCCGCACGCCCGTGTCACGGTCTGTTCGCGTCGGCCCTCGCGTGGGCGACGGGCGACGCCGGTGAGCACCGTCACAGAGGCAACGGACGGCGCACGGTGCCGGACACGGCGCCCTGCTCCGGGCGTGGCCGGAGCCACCATGGTGCGGGTTTCGCCGCCGACGCACCGGAAATCAGAACAGATTGGTCGAGCCGCCGGTTCCGCCAGGCCGGGAGCGCGCCTGAGGATGACGTGCAGACGCCCGAGGGCGTGGCTCACACCGGGACGGAGAGCGCAGATGAACCGAGACAGGACCGCCGACGGTACGGGCACCGGTGACCGGCGGCACCGGGTGGTGATCGTCGGATCCGGCTTCGGCGGCCTCTTCGCGGCCAAGGCGCTCCGCCGCGCACCGGTGGACGTGACGATGGTGGCGCGGACCACCCACCACCTGTTCCAGCCGCTGCTCTACCAGGTGGCCACCGGCATCCTCTCCCCCGGCGAGGTGGCGCCCGCCACCCGCGAGATCCTGCGTCGGCAGCGCAACGCCGAGGTCCTGCTCGGCGAGGTCACCGACATCGACCTGGAGACCCGGACGGTCACCGCGAACGCGCCGCTGACCACGTTCCGCGTCGAGTACGACAGCCTGATCGTCGCCGCCGGGGCGACGCAGTCGTACTTCGGCCACGACGAGTTCGCCGAGCACGCGCCCGGCATGAAGAGCATCGACGACGCGCTCGAACTGCGCGGACGGATCTTCGGGGCGTTCGAGCTGGCCGAGCTGGAGACCGACCCGGCGACGATCGCCCGGTGGATGACGTTCGTGGTGGTCGGCGCCGGATCCACCGGCGTGGAGATGGCCGGGCAGATCGCCGAGCTGGCGCACCGGACCCTGCCGGGCGAGTTCCGCCGCATCGACCCCCGCAAGGCCAGGATCATCCTGCTGGACGCCGGTGACTCGGTCCTCGGCACGTTCGGGGACCGGCTCTCCGGCAAGGCGTTGCAGCAGTTGCACCGCCTCGGTGTCGACGTGGAGCTGGGCGCCACGGTGGTGGGCGTGGACGACGACGGCATCGAGGTGGCCGACCGGGACGGCCGGCGACGGCGCATCGAGTGCCGGACGAAGATCTGGGCGGCCGGGGTGTCGGGGTCACCGCTGGGCGCGCACCTGGCCTCCCGGGCCGGGGCCGAGACCGACCGGGCCGGTCGGGTCAAGGTCGAGCCGGACCTGACCCTGCCCGGGCGTCCCGAGGTGTTCGTCGTCGGCGACCTGATGTCGCTGGACCGGCTGCCGGGTGTGGCGCAGGTGGCCATCCAGGGCGGGCGGTACGCGGCCCGGCAGATCCTGCGCCGGCTGCGGGGCGAGCCGGCGGATCAGCCCTTCCGGTACCGCGACAAGGGCAGCATGGCGACCATCTCGCGCTTCTCGGCGGTGGCCACCGTCGGTCGGCTGCGGTTGGCCGGACTGACCGGGTGGCTGCTCTGGCTCGCCGTGCACCTGTTGTACCTGGTCGGCTTCAAGAACCGGGTCACCGCCGTACTGCACTGGTTCGTCAGCTTCATCGGTCGGGGCCGCTCCGAGCGGACCGTGACGTTGCAGCAGGTGCTGGCGCGTACCGCGTTGCGGGAGGCCACCGAGTCCGCCACGCCCGCGGTGACCGCGGCCGCCACCGGGTCGGACGGGTCGACGGGTACCGACGTACCCGGGCAACGGGCGGCCGTGCCGGGACCGGAGGCCGCGCGGCACGGCGCGCCGGAGCAGCCGACCGGCTGACTCCGGCACCGACGCGGATGGTCAGATCGGGAAGTGCCCCCGACGCCAGTGCCAGTGGCGCCCCGCGCGCAGGTGGTCGACGACCGCGCGGTGCAGCACGGTGCGGCGCGGCAGGTCGCCCAGGGGCGTGCTCAGGCTGCGGAACACGAACCGCCGTACCTCGACATCGGCGTCCAGTCCCTCCGGCTCCTCGTAGGGCTCCAGGGTGAACCGGCGCTGGAACTGGACGATGTGGGAGTCCTCCGGCAGGTACTCCCGCAGTTGCGGGTCGAGCAGCCACGAGCCGCAGGAGAACGCCGTGTACTCCTCGTCGGGGAAGTGGCGCGGAAAGAAGACGCGGGCCCGGTCGAGCGAGTCGTCGACCGCCTGCGGGCTCAGCGGCCCCGACTCGGGGACGTGCAGGCCGATGGTGTCGCCGCGTTGGTGCTGCAACCGGCCCAGCTCGTAGACGCTGCCGCGCGCGTGCAGGGTCAACCAGCTCTGCATGACCGGCCAGCCCTCGCGGTGCATCCGCCGGTCGATCGCGAGGTTGCGGCCCAGGTCCGCCAGGGTCGTCCAGGACACCGCGTCGGGGACGCCGTGGTCGCGGTGGAAGGCCCGCACCACGTCGAGCAGGGCCAGGTACGCGTACACGTACAGGTGCCGCCAGGCCGGTCCGCGATCGCGGGGCACCTCCGGGCCGGGCGGCAGCCACTCGTGGCCGCCGAGGTCGGCGCGGACCAGGGCGATCGAACGGTCGAGCAGCCACCGCAGCTCCGGGGTCCACAGCGCCGAGTCGGGATCGGGCCAGCCGGCCAGGATCTCGGCGGCGTCGTCCGGGCGTACGGCGAGCCGGTCCAGGATCTCGGGCGCGTCGGCCTTCGCGGGCAACGGGGCCGACGGCCGGTCACCGGCGAGCCGATCGACACGCGTGACGTCCTCGACGGGTACGCCGAGCCGGGCGGCGATGTCCTCCAGGTCCACATCGACGAACCTACTCAGCGAGGTGACCGCCGCAAGCCCCGGCGACGCGCCTGCCCCGACCGCCACGGGCACCGGGGCGGCCCGCAGTCCGGCCGGCTGGACGAAGACGGCGCGACGCTCGACCGCCTCACCCCGGGCGTCCGAGATGACCCGCGAGGAGATACAGCGAGGCGTGGCCGTACGCCTTGGTCGACAAGCTCTCCTGACACGTCTCACGCCACGCGCTCCACAGTTCGACGTACTGTGCTCGACGAGTCCACCGAAGCGCAGTCCCGCAAGCTCATCGCATCGATCGCGGAGGAACAGACATGACGGCACTGAGGTGGAAGAAGAGCACGCGCAGCAACGGGGGCGGCAACTGCGTCGAGGTTGCCACCCCGTCCCAGATCGTCATGGTCCGCGACAGCAAGGATCGGCAGGGGTCGCCGCTGTCCTTCACCGCCGACCAGTGGACCGGCTTCGTCCGGGGCATCAAGGCCGGCCGTTTCGACGCCTGAGCATACGAGTGTGGTGACAATCGGTCACCACACTCGCCCACTACCACCTTCCACAGCGCTGCCCGGCACCAAGCCGAGTGATCGACCCGGCACCGCGTGCCTCAGGACAGCGGAACGACGTAGGAGTCGACGCGGGCGATGAACCCGTCGTGGAACGTGAACAGATCGTTGAAGGCGAAGCGGAACGGCCCGTGATCGACGCTGGTGCCACGTCCCTCGCCGGTGGCGACGACGACCGGGCCGTCCTCGTAGACACGCTGCACGTCGAGTTCGGGGCTGCCGGTGAAACCCGGGTTCTCGATCTCGCCGTCGAACGCCGTCTTGCCGTGGGTGGTGCGGTGGCCGTGGATGACCCATTCGACGTCGTCGCTGAGGGTCGCGAGGATTCGCCGGTGGTCGCTCGTCCGGAATCCCTCGAAGTACTCCGCGACGAGGTGGCGTTGGGTCTGCTGGGTCATCGGGTGCTCCGTCCTGGCATGACATCGGAATGGTGCAAGTGAGTGGCTAGTGCGTCGAGAATCGAGGCCAGCCCGTCGGCTGCCTGGGCCGTCCGCAGTTCGGGCGGCAGTCGGCGCTGGTGAACCGTGAGATCCGCGCCGCCGTCGGCAGGGTGAACGGTGACGGTGGTCCGCAGGCCCGTGGTGGACTCGTCGAACACGAGCCGGTGCGGTGCGTCGACGCTCACATAGACGAACCGGAGCCGCCGGGTCGCGCCGTTCGGCCCACGGGTGTCGAGCGCGAACTCTCCACCGGGACGCAGGTCGACGGTCACCGACTCGGGCGGCACGGTGGCGTGCGTACCGCCCCAGAACGCCGCGATGCCGGACGGCGAGGTGAAGGCGACCCAGACCCGCTCCGGTGCCGCCGGGAGACGCCGCCGTGCGATCAGTTCGTCGCCGTGCAGTTCCGCGCGGGCGGTCATCGTGGCGCTCCGTCGTCGGCGAGGTGCTGCGCCAGGACGTCGAGCCGGTCGTCCCAGATGCGGCGCTGATCGTCGATCCACGTGCTGAGCTGCGACAGGTGGTCGACCCGGAGCCGACACGGACGCTTGGTGCCCTCGCGCCGCTGCTCCACGAGACCGCACCGCCGCAGGACACCGACGTGGTGCGAGATCGCCTGCGGGGTCATGGCGAACGGCGCGGCGAGTTCACCCACCGTGGCATCACCCTGTGCGAGGCGAGCCACCAGGGCACGGCGGACGGGATCACCGAGTGCGGCGAAGGCCGAGTCGAGGTCAGGCCCGGGTGCGACGAGCGAGGCTGGCATGACACCAACCCTAATACAAGCCACTGTTTGCACAAGCACTTGCTTGCCAATACGCCGTCGACGGGCAGGCGTCACTCTGGCGGAGAAGGCCGGGTGTCAGTGCCCGGCGTCGTCGGTGCGCGGTCGGGCACCGGCGACGAAGACGTCGAGCGTCGGTCCGTGCAGCACGTCGCCGGGTACCGGGTCACGGCGTGCCCGCTGCGTCAGGCGCGCCACCGGCAGCCGACCCGGGCTCCTGGCCGCCGCGAGCACCAGGTTGCCGTACCGCCGGCCGCGCAGCATCCGCCGGTCGGCGACGACGCAGACGTCGGCGAAGACCGCGCGCAGGGTGGCCGCCTGTACCCGGGCGAGGACCAGCGGCGGCAGGTCGGTGACGTTGACCAGGTAGACGCCGCCCGGCCGCAGCGTCCGGGCGACCTCGGCGGCGAACGCCACGGTGGCCACGTGCGGCGGCATCCGGGCCGCCCGGTAGATGTCCGCGAACACCATGTCGTACGCGTCGGCGGGGGCTTCGGTGACGGCCTCGCGCGCGTCGTCCACCCGGATCTCGACCCCGGGCTGCCGCAGCGGCAGGTCCCGGGTCACCAGGTCGACCACGGCAGGGTCCCGCTCGACGACCACCTGTGCCGAGCCGGGCCGGGTCGCACCGACGTAGCGCGGCAGGGTCAGCGCGCCGCCGCCCAGGTGCAGCACGTCGAGCGGATCACCGGCCGGCGCGGCGAGATCGGCCACGGCGGCCATCCGACGCACGTACTCGAAGTGCAGGTAGGTGGGGTCGGCGAGATCCACGTACGACTGCTCGACGCCACCGGCCAGAAGCGTGCGCCCGGTGGGCCGGGTCGGGTCGACGACCAGCTCCAGCCGGTCGTCGGTGGCCTCCATGAGCAGGCAGGCTAGTCGACCCGGCGATGCCGCACCCGCACGACCCGGCGGCGTCAGCTCCCGAGCATCGGCGGGCGGTCGCTGTTCAGGTGGAAGGCGCGCTCCTCGGCCTCCTGGCGGGCCGCGACGAAGTCGCGTTGCCAGTCGGGAGCGCCGTCCGGGATGCGGGCGACCACGTTCTCACCGTGGATCCGGCCGTCGGCGTCGGTGAGGCTGACACCGACCACGGTGTGCCCACGCCCCGGGATGGCGTAGTGGCGCACCGTCCACCGCGCCGACACCTGCGCCGCGTGACGGCGACGTCGGGTGCCCGCCGTCAGCACCCCTCCGATGAGCGCAACGGCGGCCAGCACGACGAGGAGGACAGCCATGAACGCGATGATCCGCACCCGCCCGAGGGTACCCGGACTCCCGCCGGACCTGCACATAACGGCGACGCCACCCGCACCGCCCTCCCCTACTCACCTGGCAGGAGGGCCGCCCGCACCTCCGCGTCGTGGGCGCCGAGCGCCGGGCCGGGCCAGCGGATCGTGCCGGGGGTGGCCGACAGGCGTGGTGCCACGTTCTGCATCGGGATGGGACCGAGGTCGGGATCGGGCACCCGCACGATGCTCTCCCGCGCCTGGAACTGCGGGTCGTCGAGCATGTCGCGGGCGGTGTACACCCGGCCGGCCGGCACCCCGTGCTGCTCCAGGACCGCCAGGATCTCGTCGGCCCGGTGGTGCGCGGTCCAACCGGCGATCAGGTCGTCGAGCTCACGCTGGCGTACGCCACGGGCGGCATGGGTGGCGTACTCCGGCGAGGTGGCCAGGTCGGGTCGTCCCATGGCGGCGGCGAGGCGGCGGAACACGGTGTCCTGGTTCGCCGCGACGAGCACGAAGTCGCCGTCGGAGGTCGGGTACACGTTGGACGGTGCGATGCCGGGGAGCACGGCACCGGAACGCTGCCGCGTGACACCCGCGATGGCGTAGTCGGCCACCAGCGCCTCGGTCATGGCCAGCACGGACTCGTAGATGGAGACGTCCACGACCTGGCCGGCGCCGGTGCGCTGGCGGGCGTAGAGCGCGAGGAGGGCGCCGTACGCGGCGTGCATCCCGGCGAGCATGTCCCCGATCGACAGTCCGGTACGGCTCGGCGGCCGGTCCGGGTCGCCGACGAGGTGCCGCAGGCCGCCCATCGCCTCACCGATCGAGCCGTACCCGGCCCGGGTGGCGTACGGCCCGGTCTGGCCGAAGCCGCTGACCCGGATGAGGATCAGTCGCGGGTTGGCAGCGGACAGCTCGTCCCAGCCGAGCCCGTAGCGCTCCAGGGTGCCTGGTCGGAAGTTCTCCACCAGGACGTCGGCCTGTGCGACGAGCGCGAGGACGAAGGCCCTGCCGTCGGCGGACTTCAGGTCGGCGGTCACGCTGCGCTTCCCGCGCGCGATCACGCTCCACGACAGCGACCTGCCGTTCTTGCTGTGGCCCCAGTGACGCATCGGGTCGCCCTGGTCGGGCTGTTCGACCTTGACGACGTCGGCGCCGAAGTCGGCCATCAACTGGCCGCAGAACGGTCCGGCGATGAGCTGGCCGAGTTCGACGACCCGGACCCCGTCCAGCGCCGGTATCTGCTGCTGCATCGATGTTGCCCTTCAGTCGATCCGGCGGAGTGAGGTGCGGTACCGGCGTGCCGACTCGACGTAGCGCGCGGCGTTGATCCGCAGGACGTCGGCATCGGGCGGGGTGTCGCGGATCGACACCGGCACGCCGAGTGCCATGGTGCGGGGCGGGACGACGAAGCGGGGTGGCACCAGCGCCGCCGCGCCGACCAGCGCGCCGGCACCGACCACGGCATCGGCGAGCACGACGGCCTGCGAACCGACGAGCGCGTCGTCCTCGACGACGCAGCCTTCCAGGTGGGCGAGGTGCCCGATGACGCAGCGCTCGCCGACCCGGGTGGCGTGGCGCTCGCTGGCGTGGACGACAGTGCCGTCCTGGACGTTCGTGCCCGCGCCGATGACGATCTCGTTGCCGTCACCGCGCAGCACCGCGCCGGGCCACACCGAGGTGTCGGCTCCGAGGCGGACACGGCCGATCACGACCGCGTCCGGGTGGACGTACGCGGAGGGGTCGATGTCGGGGACCAGGTCCCCGAGGGCGTAGATCGGCACGGGTCACAGCTCCAGGGACTTGCTGATGATGCTCTTGAGGACCTCGCTGGTGCCGCCGTAGATGCGGGTGACCCGCGCGTCGGCGTACATCCGGGCGATCGGGTACTCGGTGACGTAGCCGTAGCCGCCGTGCAGTTGCAGGCACCGGTCGACGACGCGGCCCTGCATCTCGGTGCAGAACAGCTTCGTCTTGGCCGCGTCGGCCGGGGTCAGTTCCCCGTCCAGGTGCGCCCGCACCGCCGTGTCGAGCAGGGCCTGCCCGGCCTCCAGTTCGGCCGCCATCGCGGCCAGCTCGAACTTGGTGTTCTGGAAGTGCCCGAGCGGGCGGCCGAAGACCGTCCGCTCGCGGACGTACCGGATGGTGTGTTCGTGAGCGGTGGTGGCCTGCGCGACGGCGCCGACGGCGATCGCGAGGCGTTCCTGGGCGAGGTTGTGCGTGAGCGCGGTGAAGCCGGCGCCCTCCGGCCCGAGCCGGTTGGCGACGGGGACGCGCGCCCCGTCGAAGGCCAGCTCCACGGTGTCCTGGGTGGCGAGTCCGATCTTGTGCAGTCGACGCCCGACGGTGAAGCCCGGCGTGCCCTTCTCCACGACGAGCAGGGAGAGCCCGGCCCGGCGGTCGTCCGGTTCCCGTCCGGTGCGGACCACCACGACCACGAGATCGGCCAGTTCCCCGCCGGTGATGAACGTCTTCGCACCGTCGACCACGTAGTGGTCGCCGTCGCGGACCGCGACCGTGCTGATGCCGGCGAGGTCGGAGCCGACGCCGGGTTCGCTCATCGCGATCGCGGTGTACAGGTCACCGGAGGCCAACCCGGGGAACCACCGCTCCCGCTGGCCCTCGTCGGCGAAGGCGAGCAGGTACGGCAGCACGATGTCCAGGTGGGTACGCAGACCGCCGAGGGTGACCACGGCGCGGGCGGTCTCCTCCTGGATCACCACGTTGTAGCGGTAGTCGACGGTGCCCGCTCCGCCGTACTCCTCCGGGACGGAGAATCCCATCACCCCCACCGCGCCCAGGGTGCGGAACAGGTCGCGGGGCACGATGCCGTCCTCGCACCACTGCTGGTGGTACGGCGACACCTCCCGTTCGATCACCTTGCGGACCAGGTGCCGGAACTCCTCGTGTTCCGGTGCGAACAACGTGCGCCGCATCGGTCAGACGCTCTCTTCCTGTGCCGGCCGTTTGGCCTGGTCGTGGTCCTCCCAGAAGATGATCTTCCGGTTGAGCAGCGCGAGGATGCCGTGCACCGCCAGGCCGATCGCCGCCATCACCACCAGCAGCGCGAAGACCCCGTCGACGTGCAGTTGGGCGTTGCGCTGCAACAGCATGTAGCCCAGCCCCTGGGAGGAGCTGATGAACTCCCCGGTGATCGCGCCCAGCAGGCTGAACACGGCGGCGACCCGCAGACCGGCGAAGATGTACGGCAACGCCACCTTGACCCGCAGCATCCGGAACGTCTGCCACTCCGATGCCTGCAGCATCCGCATCAGGTCGCGTTGTTCGCGGGTGGAGGACTTGAGTCCCACGATGACGTTGACGAACACCGGGAAGAAGGCCAGCACGGTGGCCAGCGCGATCTTGGGTGCCATGCCGAAGCCGAACCAGGTGACCAGCATGGGCGCGATGGCGATCTTGGGGAAGTTCTGGAAGGCGATGATGTACGGGGAGAAGCCCTTCTCCAGAGGCGGGATGCGCACCAGGACCGCCGCGACGATGATCGCCGAGACCGAACCCAGCACGAACCCGATACCGAACTCGGAGACCGTCACCAGCAGGTTCCGGTACAACTCCGTGCCGGTGAGCATGATCCACAGTTCGTCGAGCACGTCCAGCGGCGGCGGCAGGATCAGTGGCTCCACACCGAAGATCTCGATGGCCGACACCCAGGCGGTGAGCGCGACGAGCGCGATCAACGGACTGACGATGAGCGTGGGGTACCGGCGCACGAGTGACCGGGACCGACGCCTGCGCGCGGCCGGCTGCTCGGGACCGGTCGCCCCGGCCTCGCCCTGGACGGGCTCGCTCCTGGTCACGGTCATCCCACCGCTCCTCGTGCATGCAGGTGTCCACGGATGTGGCTGGTCAGCCTCGACGCCTCCGGCGAGTCCATGACGTCGAACGTGCGGGGACGGGGCAGGTCGATCCGGACCTGGTCGAGGATCGTGCCGGGACGGCCGGAGAGCACCACCACGACGTCGCTGAGGAACACCGCCTCGGCGATCGAGTGCGTCACGAACAGCGTGGTGGCGCCGGTCTCCGACCAGATCCGCAGCAGTTCGGAGTTCATCGTCTCCCGGGTGAGGGCGTCGAGGGCACCGAACGGCTCGTCCATCAGCAGCAGGCTGGGCCGACTCATCAGGGCCCGGACGAGCGCGGCACGCTGCTGCATGCCGCCGGACAGCTCACGGGGGTAACGATGCTGGAAGCCGTCGAGACCGACCAGTTCCAGCAGGTCGGCAGCCCGTTGGCGGGCCTGGGGCGAGCGGTCCCGGGCGACGTCGGCCGGCAGCATGACGTTGCGGAAGATGGTCAGCCAGGGCAGCAGCACCGGCTGCTGGAACACCATGCCGAAGTCCCGTCGCGGCCCGTCGACCGGTGTGCCGGCCACCTTGGTCGTGCCACCGCTGCTGGTCTCCAGCCCGGCGACGATCCGGAGCAGGGTGGACTTGCCGCAGCCGCTCGGGCCGACCAGCGACACGAACGAGCCCTGCCGGACCTCCAGGTCGATGTCGGTCAGCGCGACCACGTCACCGGCGTTGGTGCGGAAGGTCTTCGACACCCCGCTGACCTCGATCCCGGGGGCCACGCCGACGGCACCCGGTCCGCTTGTGGATTGCATGGTCACGCTGACCTCCATCAGCTGGGTGCTGTCACGGCACGTACGGCCGCCTTGTCGAAGGTGTTGACGCCGGCGATCAGGGACCCGTCGTAGATCGCGCCGACCTCGACCGGCTTGGTGAGCTGCCCGTTCTCGGTGAGGTAGCCGACGATGTACTCCAGTTGGTCGGGGCGGATCGAGCCGTACTCGCCGTTGTCCGCCGCCTTGATGGCCTGTAGTCGGGCCGTCACCTGGGCCACGCCGGAGGCGATCACCGCCGCGTCGTCACCGGCGGGCTTGGTCTCCGGGAACTTGCGGTAGTGCAGCTTGACCGCTTCCTCGGGGTTGGCCTGCATCCACTCGGTGGCCTTGGCGACGCCCCTGGCCCACGCCTCCAGCGCGTCCTTCTTTCCGCTCATGTTGGACGTGGTGGTCGCCGCGACGACGCCGATGACGAGCTTGTCGTTGATCGCGCTGTCGAGCAGCTTCAGCTCGGTCCCGGCCTGCTGGAAGCCGACGACCGAGGTGTCGGTGTCGCTGACCGCGTCGACCTGACCGCTCCTGATGGCGTTGGCGGCCTGGGCGCCGGTGCCGATCGCGACGAACGTGATGCTGTTCGGGTCGACGCCGGCCTCGGCCGCACCGGCCTTGGTGAAGGTGACCGCACCGCTGGCGAGGTTCGGCACGCCGACGGTCTTGCCACCCAGGTCGCCGAGACCGTTGATCGCGCTGTTCGCGGGCACGGCGGTGACGACGATGCCTCGCTGGCTCAGCGAGTACGGGATCACGAAGGGCTGTCCCTCGGAGATCGGCGGGACGACCGCCTCGCCGGAGACGACGGCGACGTCGATCTGGTCACCGACCATCGCCGACAGCGCCACGGCGGTGCCCTCGATCCGGGTGATCTCGACCGTGAGCTTGTCCTCGCCCCAGAAGCCGAGCAGGTCGGGCAGCGAGGTGTACATGGCGGCACCGGGCGACAACACCGCTCCGGCGAATCCGAGGCGGAGCGTCATCTCGCCGTCGGCACCCGTGGTGCCGGAATCGTCGTCGCCACACGCGGTAAGAGGTAGGAGAGCGAGCGCGGCCACCATCGCCAGCGCCCTGCGCCTTTTCATCGTCGAAGCCACCGAATTCCTCCAAAGCCTGGAATAAATCCTGCGAATGCAGATGCGTGAGGGTCACAGGAAATGTGCTCGAAATCATCGTCACGGCCTGGGGAGCGGTGGTCAACGTACGATTCGGTCTACCGCATACCTAGTTCGACTGCACCCATAGCGGGGAAGTATCGGTCGCATTCGGCGACGCGCATGCGTCAGCTTGCGAGGCGGACCTGGCGACTCGCCGCGGCCGCGCGGGCGTCGCGGATCCGCGCGTCGACGGCGGCACCGGCGGCGACCAGACCGAGGCCGAGGTCCTGTTGCTCCTGTAGCGCGGTGACCCATCGTTTCGCGTCGGTGTGGATCACGCCGGTGAGGGCGTTGACGCCGACCGACCGGTCCCCCGGACGGCGGAGCAGCCGCAGCCGGCGGACCTGCGCGGGCGTGATCTCCTGGACCACCGCGCCTCGTGCCCGAGCCTCGATCGCCAAGCGCAGGGTCAGGAACGTCGAGCCGACCCCGGCCAGCACGAGCGGGATGGTGGAGGAGGTGCGGGCGACCTCCACGACGACCGTGGCGGCGACGCCCCGCGCCGCCATCGCCCGTTCCACGTCCGTCCAGGCCTGGCCCCGACGGTCACCGACGACCATCGGCACACCGGCGAGTTGTTCCAGCGGCACCGGCCCACCCGAGCAGGGCGTGCCGGGCGGCGAGACCAGCACGACGTGTTGCTCGCTGACCAGCAACTGCTCCAGTTCGTCGCAGACGATCAGGCCGGCGGTCAGGCCCAGCTCGCAGTCGCCGGAGCGGACGAGTTCGGCGACGCCGTCGTCACTCTCGCTCTCCTCGACCCGCACCACGGTGTCGGGATACTTGCGACGGAAGCGGCCGAGCCAGGGGGCGAGGGGGTCGGCGACGAGTCCCGCCCCGGCGGCGACGGAGATCTGCCCCGCGTGCAGTTCACGGACCCGCTGCACGGCGACCTGCGCCCGCTCCACCGAGCGGACGACCTGGCGGGCGGGGCCGACCAGGGCCTGCCCGGCCGGGGAGAGCACCAGCCCACGGCCGACGCGGAGGAACAGGTCGGTGCGCAGTTGCCGTTCCAGGCTGCGGATCGCCTGGGACAGCGACGGCTGGGACAGGTGCAGGGCCTTGGCCGCGCGGGTCACCCCGCCGTAGTCGTGAACGGCCAGGAAGTACTCGAGCTGACGAACCTCGATGCTGGTCATCCCGCACCTCACGCATCATCGCCGGGGGTTCTAGCCGGCGAGTGTTCCAGAATCAAGTCTGGTTTTCAACGGTTGCGTTAGCGCGCGATATCGCCGATAGTGCCTGGTCAGAGACAGCCGCAGCGATCAACGTCACGGAGAGACAGAACCGGTTCTGCTGCCGACCGACTCCGGCGGCAGGTCCAGCAACCGGCACGCCAGCGCGATCTCGAACCGCGCCTCGTCCGCCGAGAGCAGACCGGCGATCCAGTTGCGGGTGGCCGAGCCGAAGCAACCGGCCACCACCCGCAGCACCATCCACGCCTCGTACCCGGGGGTGCTGTCGTGGCCGTGCGCGATCACCGAGAGCAGCCGTAGGTGCATCTGCTGGACCTCGTCGTGGGTCTCGCGGTAGTCCGGGTTCGTGCCGATCAGCACCCGCGCCAACGCCGAGGTGACGTGCGGTTGACGCTGCTGCGCGGCGAACTCCCGCAACAGGTACGCGCTGACCCGCTCGCCCGCGGTCGAGCCGGCCAGGTCGATGTCGGCCTGCTGGACCCGGACCAGCGCCCGCTCGAACCGGGCCCGGGCCATCGCCAGGAGAAGATGGTCCTTGGACGGGAAGTAGCGGTACACCGTCGCCAGCGACACCCGCGCGTCCTCAGCGACCCGCTTCATCTGCAACGCGTCCTCGCCACCCGTGGCCAGCATCGCCGAGGCGCTGGCCAGGACGCGACTACGCCGGTCGTGCTGGGCCGGGGTGCGGGGCTGAGCCGGAGCTGCGACCACGCGCGACGCGGCTACCTTCACCGCGGAGGCTTTCACCGTCACGTCGGACATCGTGGCGACGGAACGGCCCGCCGTCCACTCCGCAGCACCGGACTTGTCCGTCATCGCCCCTCGAACCGGGCGGGGCGGCGTTCACGGAACGCCGCGATCCCCTCCTGCGCGTCCGCCGAGAGCCGGTTGATCGACTGGGCCATCGTCTCCGCGGCGAGGGACTCCTCGACGCCACGGGCGAACGAGTCGCGAAGCAGTTGCTTGGTGAGCCGGGTCGCGATCGGTGGGCCCGCCGCCAGTCGCGCGGCGAGGGCCTCGACCCGTCCGGGCAGTTCGTCCGGCTCCACGACGTCCTCCAGCAGACCCCACGCGTGGGCGCGGTCGGCGTCGACGATCTCCGGCAGCAGGCACAGCCGGGTGGCCAGGCGTGGCCCGACCAGCCGGGGCAACAGCCACGATGTGGCGAAGTCCGGCGACAGACCACGGGCCAGGAACATGGTGCCGAATCGTGCCCGCCTGCTGGCCACCACGAAGTCGCAGGCCAACGCCAGGCCGAAGCCGGCGCCGGCGGCGAGCCCGTCGACCTGTGCGATCGTCGGCTGCGGGAGCGACACCAGGGTCTGACAGGTGCGGGCGACGGCCGCGAGCTGCGCGTGCGGATGCGGCGCCCGGTCGCCGCCGTCAAGGTCGCCACCGCTGCAGAACGCCCCGGCGGTGCCGGTCACCACCACCACCCGGGCGTCGCCGGCCGCCGCCTCGCTCAGGGCCGCGCCCAGCTCGTCCCAGGCCGCATAGGTCATCGCGTTGCGTCGTGCCGGCCGGTCGATCGTGACGGTCAGCACCGGTCCGTCGCGGGTCACCCGCACCGCCTGCGCATCGGTGTCGCCGGACGCGGCCCCCGGGGCGGCCGGTCGGGCCGGCGGGACGCCGTGCTCCGGGGCGCTCACGTGGTCACCGCCAGGTCGGCGGCGAGTGCGGCACGGACCGTCTTTCCGGACGCGTTCTTCGGCAGCGCGGCGACGACCACGACCCGCGCCGGTGTCTTGTAGCCGGCCAGCCGGGACCGGCAGTGGGCCCGCAGCTCGTCGGGGTCGGGCACGGCACCGGGCCCGGCGACGACAGCCGCCACGACGATCTGCCCCCACCGCTGGTCCGGCAGGCCGACCACCGCCGCCTCGGCGACCGTCGGGTGGTCCACCAGCACGTTCTCGATCTCGGCCGGGAAGACGTTCTCGCCGCCGCGCAGGATCATGTCGTCGACGCGGCCGGCGAGATACAGGTAACCCTCGTCGTCCCGCCAGGCCATGTCTCCGCTGCGGATCCAGCCGTCGACCACCTTGGTGGCGGTGAGCTCGGGGTTCCCGACGTAGCCGCTCATCACCGTGTCGCTGCGCGTACGGATCTCGCCGACCGTGCCGACGCCGACCTCGTTGCCGTCCGCGTCGCACAACCGCAGGTCGACGCCGAACATCGGACGGCCGATCGAGCCGAGCAGGTGCGGCTGCCCGGCGAACGCGGCACGGTGGTCGGCCGGACGCAGGATCGTCTGGCCACCCCCCTCGGTGCCGGCGCCGAAGGTGTTGTACAGGTCGCAGCCGAACGTCTCGTGCAGCCGACGGACGAGCTCGGGAGGCATCGCGGAGCCGCCGTAGGCGATGCTGCGCAGGGCGGGGACCGCACCCGCGTCCGGATGGTCGAGCAGTGCGACGACCATGCTCGGCACCAGCAGGCACCGGGTCACCACGCCGCTACGCAGGCAGCCCAGCACCGCCGCCGCGTCGAACTGCGGGAGCAGCATGAGCGCCGCGCCCCGGGAGATCGCGTAGTAGAGCCAGCCCATCCCGGAGACGTGGAACAGCGGGGTGCCCGCGTACAGGCACTCCCCCGGCTGGAATCCCTGTTCGAGCACGCCCTTGGCGGTGTTCGCCTTGAGCATCCGCTGGGTCTGCGCGACCACCCGAGGGGTGCCGGTGGTCCCGCTGGTCAACATCCACAGCAACACGTCGTCGTCGCTGGTCGCGGCCGGCAGGCTGGCCGGGCCGGGCGGGTCGTGCGCGTCGCCGAACTCCTCGATCGAGGCGATCCCGGCCGACGGTCCGTCCAGGGTCAACACCAGGCGCAGCCCCGGTGCCGCAGCCCGCAGGTCGTCGAGCAGGTGTGCGTAGCGCGACTCCAGCACCAGCACGGCCGGGTCGGCCAGCGCCGTCAACGCGGAGAGCTCGGCAGCGGCGAGCCGGTAGTTCAGCGGCGCGCCGATCGTGCCCAGCTTGAGCGAGGCGAAGAGCGTCACCGCGTAGCCGACGCTGTCGGTGCCCAGGATCGCTATCCGTTCGCCCGGTGCGATGCCGGCCGCCCGTAACGCGCTCGCCAGCCGCGACGCGCGGGCCTCCAGGCCGGCGAACGTCAGCGCGACCCCGTCGGGGGTCCGCAACGCCGGTGCGTCCGGGTAGGCGTGCGCACTCATGGTGGGCCAGTCACCCGGTCCGACCGAGGCCAAGGATCTCACCGGCTCACTCCCGCAGAATGTGCTTCCGAATATGCCCGCGCCACTGCCACGGACGACGTTAGTCGGCACACAATCCGTGTCAAGACGAAGGCGCCGAACCGTCCGATAGGCATCCCCTATCTGTTCGGCGCAGAGGTGTATTGGACGTGGCCGCGTTTTACCGTAATCGTCAATGGCGTCAGTGGTGCAATGGCGGCAGGAGAACTGAACGTGAATCTGGACAAGGCCACCGTCGTGGTGACCGGTGGGGCCTCCGGGCTCGGCCTGGCCACCACACGCCGACTCGTCGCCGGAGGCGCGACCGTGGTGATGGTCGACCTGCCCACCGCGACCGAGGCCGGCACCGCCGAGGCGAAGGCGCTCGGCCCGGCCGCGACGTTCGTCGCCGCCGACATCACCAGCACCGAGGAGATGTCCGCAGCCGTGGACGTCGCGCGGGAGCGCGGGCCGGTACGGGGGTTGGTGCACTGCGCCGGCCGGGGCAGCGACCGCCTGCGCATCCTGGACAAGGAGGGTCGACCCGCGCCGATCGAGGGCTTCGCCGAGGTGGTCCGGGTCAACCTCGTCGGCACGTACAACGTGCTGCGTCTGGTCGCCGCGGCGATCGCGGAGGCCGAGCCGGTCGACGGGGAACGCGGCGCGTGTGTGCTCACCGCGTCGGTCGCCGCTTTCGAAGGTCAGATCGGCCAGGCGTCCTACACCGCCGCGAAGGCCGGGGTGCACGGGATCACGTTGGTCACCGCGCGGGACCTGGCGAGTCGGCAGATCCGGGTCAACACGATCGCGCCCGGGGTGTTCGACACCCCGATGCTGGGGCGGCTGCGCGACGACCTGCGCGCCGGGCTGGCCGCGAGCGTCCCGAGCCCGAAGCGGCTCGGCGCGCCCGACGAGTACGCGGCACTCGCGGTGCACATGCTCTCCAACGGCTACCTCAACGGTGAGACCGTTCGCCTCGACGGCGCGATCCGGATGGCGCCACGCTGATGGCCGGCGCTCCGCACGCACCAGCCGACGCGCCCGCCGTCCTCCTGCACCGCCACGGTCACGTCGCGGTCGTGACGGTGAGCCGGCCGCACCGACGCAACGCGATCAACCGGGTCACGGCGGAGGCGCTGGCCGAGACGTTCATCTCGCTCGACTCCGACGCGAGCGTCCGGGCCGTCGTGCTCACCGGCGCCGGTGGCACGTTCAGCGCCGGGATGGACCTGCGGGACTTCCCGGTCCAGGGCCGGCCGAGTGTGCCCGGCCGGGGGTTCGCCGGGTTCGTGCAGTCTCCGCCGCAGGTGCCGCTCGTCGCCGCCGTCGAGGGCTGGGCCCTGGGTGGCGGCTTCGAGATGGTGCTCGCCTGTGACCTGGTCGTGGCCGCCGAGGACGCCCGGTTCGGGCTGCCGGAGGTCACTCGCGGGTTGGCCGCCCGGGGCGGCGGCACGTTCCGGCTCCCCCGCCGGCTGCCCTACGCCCTCGCGATGGAGCTCGTCCTCACCGGCGCACCGATCGACGCCCCGCGCGCCGCCGGGTGCGGGCTGGTCAACCAGCTCACGCCGGCCGGTGGGGCGCTCGACGGGGCACTCCGGTTGGCGCAGACCATCGCCGCGAACGCACCGCTCGCGGTCGCCGCCAGTCTGCAGGTGCTGCGGCGCAGCCCGGACTGGTCCGACGACGAGGCGTTCGCCCGGCAGGACGAGTGGTTCGACCCGGTGTTCGCCTCGGCGGACGCGGCCGAGGGCGCGCGCGCGTTCGCCGAGC
>NZ_SISL01000480.1:0-4337 GCF_004307965.1 Verrucosispora sp. SN26_14.1
TGGCGCTGCGGGCCCGGGGTCAGGGGTCGACGCCCGGTCCGATGACGCCGGGTCGGCGGCGGGCGGTGCGGTGGTGCCCGGTGAAGCGGTGCGGGGTGTGGCGGTGAGTACGGCGACGGCGTGTGCGGCGAGCAGGGTGAGGGCGACCAGGTGGGCGAGCCCGAGGGCGGCGGTGGTCACGGCGTACCCGGCCCAGCGGCGTGGACCGGGACGGTGCAGCGAGTCCACGAGCAGCAGGGTGCTCAGCACGGCCAGGGCGGTGGCCAGCGCGTACGGGCGGGCTTCCTGGCCGTAGCGGGAGGTGCTGGGCAGGACCGCGAACAGCAGCCCGGCGAGGGTGCCGACGCGGGCGTCCCAGAGCCGTCGACCGAGCGTGGCGGTCAGGCCGGCGGCGACGGCCATGGCCAGTGCGGACGGCAGACGCAGCGCGGCCACCGAGTCGCCGGCCACCGCCGTCCAGGCGTGCACGAGCAGGTAGTAGGGCGCGGCGGCGGCGTCGATGGTGCCGGTCAGCCGGAACAGGTCGGCCGCCGGCCGGGTGGCGGCGCTCCAGGTGGCCAACTCGTCCCGCCACGGCTGGGCGGAGTCCAACCCGGCCAGCGTCACCAGCAGGGTCAGGCCCGCCGGGAGCAGCCAGACCGGCAGGGCACGCAGGCGTACGCCGCTGAGCCGGACGCCGGTTCCGGCGACCGGGACCGACCTATCGGACAAATCCCCCACATTGCGAGCCTGCCACACGATCGCGCTCCGAGTGGCGGCAGCGACCGCCCGTGATGTGGGATGCGGCACGCAGTCATTGGCCGGTCCATACCCGGTGTGGCAACATGACGTTCATGACTGCCGCCGTCGTGCGCCGCTTCGTGGCTCGCCGCCACGTTGATTACGGCCGCGTGCGCAGCGCCATCTGTCCGGCCTACTGACGACGCCCGACCACCCTGCCTCGGGCACCTGGCGCGCCGGCCGTTCCTGACATCGCCGTCCACGGCCCCTTTCCGGGAGCCGATCGCGTCCGCTTACCCCAGCCGAGGCACAGCAGACAACGGAGGACGCCGCGATGGCGGTCAGCGAGATTCCGGCCCGACCCGGGGATCCCACGGCGCGCCCCGCGCGGGCTCCCCGCCGCCCCCGCGGCGAGGGCCAATGGGCGCTCGGATACCGCGAGCCGCTCAACCCCAACGAGCGCAGCAAGAAGGACGACAACCCGCTCAACGTGCGGGAGCGGATCGAGAACATCTACGCCCACGGCGGCTTCGCCTCCATCGACCCGGCGGACCTGCGCGGTCGGTTCCGCTGGTGGGGCCTCTACACCCAGCGCAAGGCGGGCATCGACGGCGGACGTACCGCCGTGCTGGAGCCGCACGAGCTGGAGGACGAGTACTTCATGCTCCGGGTGCGGGTGGACGGCGGCCAGCTCGACCTGGCGCAGCTGCGCACCATCGCGGAGATCTCCCGGGAGTTCGCCCGCGACACCGCCGACATCACCGACCGGCAGAACATCCAGTACCACTGGATCCGGGTCGAGGACATGCCCGAGATCTGGCGTCGGCTGGAGGCCGTCGGCCTGCAGACCACCGAGGCGTGCGGCGACTGCCCCCGCATCGTGCTGGGCAGCCCGGTGGCGGGTGTGGCCGCGAACGAGCGGGTCGACGCCACCCCGGCGATCGACGAGATCGTCCGGCGGTACGTCGGCGACCGGGAGTACTCCAACCTGCCCCGCAAGTTCAAGTCGTCGATCTCGTGGCTGGTGGACACCCCGTACCAGGCCAACGACATCGCCTTCCTCGGCGTCGACCACCCCGAGCACGGCCCCGGCTTCGACGTGTGGGTCGGCGGCGGGCTCTCCACCAACCCCATGCTGGCCCAGCGGCTCGGCGTCTGGGTGCCGCTGAACGAGGTGCCGGACGTCTGGGTCGGCGTGGTCGGCATCTTCCGCGACTACGGGTACCGCCGGCTGCGCCACCGAGCCCGGTTGAAGTTCCTGGTCTCCGACTGGGGCGTGGCCAAGTTCCGCGAGGTGCTGGAGAAGGAGTACCTCGGCCGGACGCTGCTGGACGGCCCGGCCCCGGACCTGCCGGAGCGGCCGGTCGACCACATCGGCGTGCACGCCCAGCGGGACGGCCGCAACTACGTCGGCGCGACCCCGGTGGTGGGGCGGGTCTCCGGCACCCAGCTCGCCCAGCTCGCCGACGTCGTCGAAGCGCACGGCAGCGGCCGGATCAGCCTCACCCCGTACCAGAAACTGCTCGTCCTCGACGTCCCGCAGGAGCGGACCGACTCGCTGGTCACCGCGCTGCGCGGGATCGGTCTGGAGGCCCACCCGTCGAGCTGGCGGCGCGGCACCATGGCCTGCACCGGCATCGAGTACTGCAAGCTCGCCATCGTCGAGACCAAGGCGCGCGGCGAGGAGCTGGTGGCCCGCCTGGAGCAGCGGCTGCGTGACTTCGACACGGACATCTCCATCCACATCAACGGCTGCCCGAACGCCTGCGCCCGCACCCAGGTCGCCGACATCGGGCTCAAGGGACAACTGGTGACCGGCCCGGACGGCCAGCAGGTCGAGGGCTACCAGGTGCACCTCGGCGGCGGGCTGGGCATGGCCGAGGGCCAGACCGCCGGGTTCGGGCGCAAGCTGCGCGGTCTCAAGACGACCGCCGACGAGCTTCCCGAGTACGTCGAACGGCTGGCCCGGCGCTACCTGGACGGCCGGACCGAGAACGAGACGTTCGCCAACTGGGTCATCCGGGCCGACGAGGAACTACTGCGATGAGCGAGGTGACGCGATGAGCAGCGAGACCCGTGCCGCGCCGTTGTACTGCCCCTACTGCGGCGAGGAGGACCTGCGGCCGAGCGAGACCGGGCACGGCGCCTGGGAGTGCCACGGCTGCGCCCGAGTGTTCACGGTCCGTTTCACCGGTCTGCTCCCCCAGGCGGTGCGGCGATGAGCGCGCTGGTCTCCGCAGCCGGTCTGGGACTCGTCGACACCGCGCCCGCCCCGGCGGTCGCGCCGGCCGACCCGGCCCGCCGCAGCCCCGAGCAGTTGCGGGAACTCGCCGACCGGGCGGGCCGGGAACTGGAGGGCGCGCCCGCGCTGGAGATCGCCCGGTGGGCCGCGGAGACCTTCGGTGACCGGTTCTGCGTGACCAGCTCGATGGCGGACGCGGTGCTCGCCCACCTCGTCTCCCGGGTGGCACCCGGGGTGGACGTGGTCTTCCTCGACACCGGCCTGCACTTCCCGGAGACCCTCGCCGTCCGCGACGAGGTCGCCCGCACCCTGCCGGTGAACGTCCGGTCGATCCGGCCCCGACTCACCGTCGGTCAGCAGGACGGCGAGTACGGGCCCCGGCTGTTCAACCGGTCACCGGACGAGTGCTGCCGGTTGCGCAAGGTGGAGCCGCTGGAACGGGCGCTGGCCGGCTACGAGGCATGGGCCGCCGGACTGCGTCGGGACGAGTCGCCGACCCGGGCCAACACGCCGGTGGTGGCGTTCGACCCGCGCCGGGGTCGGGTGAAGGTCAACCCGATCGCGGCCTGGAGCCAGGCGGACGTCGACGCGTACGTCGCGCGGTGGAAGGTGCCGGTCAACGAACTGCTCCGGCGCGGCTACGGTTCGGTCGGCTGCTGGCCGTGCACCCGCCGGACCACGGCGGGGGAGGACCCGCGCGCCGGCCGCTGGGCCATGTTCGAGAAGACCGAGTGCGGACTGCACCTCTGACCGAGGCGGCGGAAACCGACGGCGGCCCGATCCACCCCGGCCCACCAGGGTCGGGGCGGGACCCGCTGCTCCTGGTCGCCCACGGCAGCCGCGATCCACGGGCCGCCGAGGCCACCCGGGCGTTGGCGCGGGCGGTGTCGGCCGCCCGCCCCGGCACCCCGGTGCTGGCGAGCTGGCTGGACCACACCGAGCCCGGTCCGACCGAGGTGCTGCGAGGACTGGCCGCCGCCGGGCACTCCCGGGCGGTCCTGGTGCCGCTGCTGCTGACCGCCGCGTACCACCGGCGGGTGGACATCCCGGCGGCGGTGGCGGCCGCCCAGGAGTCCGGTCCGCCGATCGCGGTGACCGTCACCGACGTGCTCGGCCCGGTCGGCAACCGGGTGGACCGGTCGCTGCTGGACGCGCTGGGGCGGCGGCTGGCGGAGGCGGAACCGGGTCGGTTCGACGCGGTGGTGCTGGCGGCGGCGGGTACCCGGGACGCGTCCGCCCGTGCCTCGGTCGGCCGGGTGGCCCGGGAACTCGGTGCGGTCCTGGGTGCCACGACCCGGGTCTCGTACGCCTCGGCGGCGCCACCGGCCGTCGGCGAGGCGGTGGCCCGGTTGCGGGCTGGCTCTGATCCACATCT
>NZ_SISL01000481.1:0-4357 GCF_004307965.1 Verrucosispora sp. SN26_14.1
GCGATGGCGTAGTCGGCTGCCACGACGTCGTCGCCGGTGGCCTCCGCCGGGGCGGGTGCCTCTGGCACCGCCACGTCGTCCCCGGGGTACGCGCCGGGCATCCGGGGGAGTACGGCGGTGGGCCGGTCGGCGGCGACCGCGTGGTGTCCGGCGCCGATCAGGGCCTTGACCAGCGCACGGATCACCCGGCTGCCCTCCACTCGGTCCACGTGCGCCAGGCTGGGCAGCCGTAGCACCCCGTCGCGGTACATCAGCTCGTCCGGTGGGTTCAGGCCGGCACGATCCTGGTCGGTGACACTCCGCGTGGCGGGATCCCGGTACGGGCGGATCTCCGCTGGTTCGCCGAGCGTGCGGTAGGTGGGTACCGCCAACGTGAACATCCCGTCCGCCTCGGTCGGCGGAGGTGTGTCACCGTGGCTCCACGAGATCTCCAGGCGCATCCGTACCGGCACCTGGAACGCGTGCGAGCCCTCGCCGGTCGGGTTGAGCGCGTACGACTCCTGCCCGAACCCGATCGTGGTGTCGGTGATGGTGGCGGGCCGGGAGAAGCGGTTGACGCCGCCGGAGAAGCCCTGCACCGGACGATCCGTCCCGGTCGTCCCGGCCGGGTTGCTGGAGGACCCGGCGACACCACCGTTCCAGCCGAACGGCGAACGGCTGCGCCCCTCACTGGCGGGCAGCGTCGAACCGGTCCAGTTCAGCGTCTGGACGTCGGGCAGGAACAGGAAGTGGACGGCTCCTGCCTGGGGCCCGTCGGTGAAACGACGCTCGGCGGACACGCGTACCTCGGCACGCTGGATCTCACCGCGGACCGGGAGTTCGAAGACGATCGGGTAGCCACCCTCGATCATCTCGTCCACGGCGCCGCGCAGTCCCACACCCGAGCGGGTCACGTCGAGCTTGCGGACGTTCACCAGGCGCTGCACCCTGGTGGCCTCGTCGGTCAGCCGGTCCAGCGTCGACTCGCCCTCGGGCGGCAGGAAGCCGTGCGCGGCGAGCCAGGTCTCGGCCGTGGCGAACAACGGCTCGGCACCGGTGACCCGTAACGGCGTGGTGGAGACGCCGATCGACCGGAGCTGCGCGATCTCGGGTGGCAGGTAGCGCGGTGTGGTGGGACGCCGGATGATCAGGTCCGCAGGTGGTACCCGCAGGATCGCCCGGTGCGCCGCGCCGGAGCCCAGCGGCGTCACCGGTTCGGGGCGGGCCGCGGCACCGGTCGCGCGGACCAGTTCGACATCGAGGACCACATCGACGCCCTGGGGGATCAGCGGCTTGCGCACCCGCAGCGAGTGCGAGGTACGCGCGCCACCACCCGATCCCAGCGTGTGTGATACCTGGTGCCGCGCTCCGATCTGCCCCCGGACGGCTCCGCCGGTCGGCTCGACACCGGGCTCAGCCGGCGTCGCCGACATGCCGAGGTTCACGAACCCGTCGACGCCGACCGCGTTGGTGACCTCGGCGGAACCGTCGACCCGCAGGATCCGCAGCACGTGCGACTCCAGCACGGCGTCCTGCGTGGCCGGACCGGTGACCTCCCGCGCGACCAGCTCGGTGCGCATCCGGAGATATCCGATCACGGCCCCGTCGTCGTCGAACAACAGCGGCGACGGGTGGCTGCCCGTCCACGCCAACGGGATGTTCGCGCGGAGGCTGTACTCGCCGAAGAACTCCCACAGGTCCCGTCTCGACGCCGACGACAACGCCGCGAGGTGCGGCCGGAACGACGCCATGACGTCGCGGAAGATCAGGTCGGCGTTCAGCACCGACTGCACGCCGAAGAGCGGCAGGTCGGTACGGAGGAGTTCCAGCGGTGCCGGTTGGGGCTGCTCCGCGTCCGGGCTTGGCGCCTCCACCAGGTGTTTCGGGAACCACACCGTCAACCGCTCGGGCGGCGGACTCTCCAGGTCGGTCCACGGCCGGTTCACGTCGTCGCCCATGCGGAGCTGCCACCGCATCCGGTAGCGGTACGGCCACGAGCGTTCGCGACTGCGCAACAGCGTCAACGCCTGCACCGCGCCGGTGACCGTCGCCGAGGTCGACGTCTGGTTGTACGTCATCGTCGGCTGCACCGTCAGCGCCACCCGCCGCAGCACGCTGTCGCTGTCAGCCGGCAACGGGTGCGAGTAGGTGAACGGCAGGCGTACGGTCCGCAGGTCGCTGGCGCTGCCGCTCTCCGCCACCTCCCACCCGCCGAACGCCCAGCGCTGGAGGGTGACGGGTGGCCCGTCGGGCATCTGTTCGATGTCGGGGTCCGCCTCCACCGGGTCGCGCAGCGACACCCGTAGCCACGGGGTCGGGCCGCCATCGGCAGCGCTCGACAGCGGCAGCCCGGTCTCGCTGCGGATCCGGGGCCACTCGGTGAGCAGGTAGTCCGAGGTGAGACGCCGTTCGAGATCCGCGCCGAAGGCGGCGTGCGTACCGCGCGTACCGGCCGCCGCCTTCACCTGCGCGAGCAGCCACCCGACGACGACCTCGGGCACCGGCGCGATGTGCTCGAGTCCCTGCATGCCGTCGAACCGCGACCCGTACCGCCGTACCGCCTCGGTCATGTCCCCGCGCGTGGCGGCGGGTGTCGACTGCTCTCCGGAACCGTCCTGTGGCGAAGTCAACCGCTGGTCCCCTTTCTAATCCGGCGGTCGGCGCGACGATTCACCGCCGGACGGCACGACCGTTCGGCCCGGCACAGCGAGGCGATCGAGGAATGATTCGTCCGCGCACGACAAATGCAGGATTCGCTGCCGAAAGAGGAGCGCGCCGTGATGTCGATGCCGCGGACGGCAGTTTCAAATGCCCGTGTACGGCTGTGCCGTCGAACTCAGACGGTGCTGCACATCCGGCGGAATTCGACGAAGCAGCGCCGAATGGGACACCTGCTTGCACTCATGCGAACAGGCTAGATCCGGCGACGGTGCGATGGTGGCAAGTGTGATCCAAAGCACCCGTTAACCTATAGGCTAAGTGGGAGTTACGGGTGTGTCCTGCCTGGTCAGAAGCGCCCGGCGCTACGCTGCCTGTAGTCCGGGACGGTCCGCGCGGACCGGGGTCGCCCGCAGGCGGCCCCGGATCGTGCGGGCGGCCGCGCGCAACTCGCGCACCGTGTGCGCCACCGGTGCCTCGCGCAGGGCCTCCGGCGAGGCCAGTGCGTAGATCCGACGGTGCGGCCAGTTGGCCAGCGGTCGCACGCGCAGCCGACTGTCGAGGTGGGCCGAGATGGCCAGCTCGTTCATGAGGGTGATGCCGACGCCGCTGGTCACGAGGTTCTGGATCGTGACGTGGTCGTCCGCGGTGGCCACCAGGCGGGGCGTGAAACGCGCCGCCGCGCAGGCGGCGAGGAAGCGCTCCCGCACGGTCTCCATGACCCACGGCTCGTCGGCGAGGTCGGCGAAGTCGACCTCGTCACCGTCGGACGTCTCCCGGGCCAGCCGGTGGTCGGCCGGCACCACGACGCACCGGCGATCGGTCATCAGGGACACGCGGCGAAGGCCGCGCTCCGCGTCGGCGGTGGCCTCGTTGGTCCAGTCGCACAGAAGGCCGATCTCGATCTTGCCGGACCGCAGGAGCTGGGCGGCCTCGGGCGGTTCGACCTGCTGCACGACGAGCTGCGGTGCGGGATCCCCGCCGTCGTCAGGCGTGCTCCGGGCGAGCCGGTCCAGCAGCGAGGGGACCAGGGTGGCGCAGCTGCTCCGGAACGCCCCCAGCCGGACGGTGTCGGCCCGCTGCTCGCTCATCGCCCTGATCTCCGACTCGGCGGCCGCGAGGGCGGTCAGCACGATCTCGGCGTGGTCGGCCAGCCGGCGGCCGGTCTCGGTCAACACGATTCCTCGTCCCGCCCGCATCACCAGGGACGCCCGGGTGGCCCGTTCGAGCAGCCGCATCTGATAACTGATGGCCGGCTGGGAATAACCGAGTGCCTTGGCGGCGGCGGTGTACGAGCCGTACCGCGCCACTTCGGCCAGGATCAGCAACTGATGCGTGTCCAACACGAGTGGAATCATAAGGATCACTTATGAATGCTCGGTGACGTTTTGATTGGACGTTCGGCGGCGTCGGCCCGATGCTTTGTCCGCAACCGAATTCGGCTGACCCCCGCTATCGGACGATGCCCCCAGATATCCGTCGGCGGCGCCGTCCTGCCCACGGCCGACCACGAGCGGCCGGCGTTCACCCACCCCCGAGTAGTCCCCGGACACACCCTCAGGAGAGACACAGTGGAACCATCGACCGTCCTGGCCGCTCGCGGCCGACGCCGGCTCGCCGGTCGACGGGCAGCCGTCCTGGCCACCGCCGTGGCACTGACCACCGCCCTCGGCGTCACCGCAGGGTGCAGCTCCGCCCCCCTGCCGGCGCCGCCCGGCAC